>CAIXLU010000208.1 GCA_903920315.1 uncultured Oscillochloris sp. | reverse complement strand
CCTGCCAGATGCGTATCGGCAGGCTGGAAGCCCGCACTACGAACACCGCAAACTGTAAAGCTGATCTGAACCTTGTCTTAGCGTCAGACGATACGTGCATATGACGCAAAGGCGCGAGGGCGCAAAGGGGAGAGAAGGGTTCAGGACATATGTCTGTGTCTTTCTGTGTGATTCTGTGGCAAAACTTCTCAGCCCTTGCGAGCAATCTCCGCGTAGCGTCGGGTGGAGCGCGGATCGCGGTGGCCGAGGATCAGGCGCACCACCTGCTCAGGGTAGAGCGTGATCAATTTTGCGGCGGCGGTGTGGCGCAGGTGATGGAGGGTGTAGCGAGGTTGCTCCTTGCCATCCACACTATCAATCAGGTGCGCGGCCTTACACACAAGCACCCAGCGTCGGTGGAGCGTATCGTAGGAGGCGCGGTTCCCGCGTGACGAGCAGAAGAGAGGGTCGTCGGGCAACTGGTTTGGGCCGAGGTCGCGGATCCAACTGCGCAGACCGCGCAGGCTGCGCGGCATCGCATCGGGGGAAAGGACGACCATCCGCTTACTGCCACTCTTGGTGTCCTGCAGGAGAAGAACCTCGCGGCATGGCTCAAGGATAACATCGCCGACATTCAGGTTGAGGACCTCGTCGGTACGGATACCAATCTCGCGTAGCAGAGTGAAGATCAGGCGATAAGGCTGTAGTGCGGTAGCGATAGCGGAGTCAAGCGCATGGCGCTCAGACTCGCTGACAATCGGTTGGGGCCGATGCTCGGTGTGGTGGCGTCCGCCAATCTGATTGAGTGGGTTAGAGGAGCAGTAGCCGCGTTCCACGGCCCAACGGAAGAAGCGCCCGAGGCTGGCAATGCGGCGGTTGGTGGTGCCGGGTTGCTCGTGGCGACTCTCCAAGAAGAGCTGAATATCGCAGATGCTGATCGCCTCAAGCGGCTTATCTACTAACAGTGCAGCGGTGCGTAGGTCGCACCGATACGATGTGATGGTGTTGGTACTGAGCCCGTGATCGCCCTGGATGTCACTCAGAAACAGCTCCATCTCGCTGGCAATGGTGCGTGTGCATGATGAAGCCGGGGCGCTGTTCGTCGGCATCAAGATTCTCCTCTAGGGGAACATCGCGAACCCGCCGTGGGCGAATTATGACATAGGGACAGGTTTTTTTGCATTATAGCAAAAATTTTTACATAATTCTAGACTTCTTCAATGCAGATAATTAGCGTTCCCGTTACCGTGTTGTGTCGCGGAATATATTGTCGTTTCAGGATGGATCGGGTATGATAGGTGCCGTGCGTTTGTACTGTCATACCGTCGCGCTCGCCCAGAAACCGGAAGTTCTTATCATTGGATTCTTGTCTTTGCCGAACGATACAACTTCCTGGACATTTCTTGGGAGTTTATGCGACCACCGACCACTGCGCACGCAGTCGGTCGGCAGATGACCGCCCACGTATACGAGAAAGGAGTGAGCTATCCTGCGCGGCCCTTCTACTATACGCCGCCAGAAACAGAGCCGAAAAAGCGAGAGAGCGTAGAAGAGTAAACAGTGTCATGATTGTGGGGTTAGAAAAACATGAGTACACCTGTGGAGACGCGCAATGGGATGCGCTGGATTCGTGCCGACCTGCATCTACACACCCCGGCATCTGAGGATTACGCCGAACCAGAAGTGAGCTACCTCGATATTCTTCAAGAGGCCGAGCGTCGCGAACTTGAGATTATTGCCTTCACCGACCATAACACCGTTCACGGCTACGAGCGCTTTCAGCGCGAGATTGATTTTCTTAAGGAGCTTGAGAAGGGCGGGCGGCTCACGGAAGAGGAGCAGCTGCGATTGGCCGAGTACCGGCGGCTTTTGGCGAAGATTAATATCTTACCTGGTTTCGAGTTCACCTCGCATTTTGGCGCTCATATCCTCGGCATTTTCGCACCGAACCGCCCGCTTATCCTGATTGAGTCTACTTTGCTCCACCTGGGAGTCTCCGTCGACCAAGTGAAAGATGGGATCTGCGGCATCGCGAACACTCGCCACGTCACCGAGGCGTATGAGATTATCTCCCGCGCCGGTGGCTTGGTGATTGCGCCGCACGCGAATGGCCCCAACGGTGTAATTACGGAGACGCTGCGGATGGGCACGAGTGGCCAATCACGCATTGCCGCTACGCAAAACCAACACCTCCACGTCATGGAGTTTATTAACTTCTATACCGATCACGAGAAGTTCACCTCGCCCGGATTCTATAATGGCAAAGTTGAACACTACGAGCGGCGGATGTTCTGCATCCAGGGGAGTGACGCCCATCGTCTGCGCCGCCTGCCCAACGCCGACGGCCAGATGCTGCACCGTCACGGGATCGGGGATCGCTATGTGGAACTGCTGCTGCCCGACAACAGCTTCGAGTCGCTGCGTGCGCTTTTTGCAAGCCAGGATTTTGACCGGGTGCGGGTACCCAAGCGCGATCAGAAGCAGTGGGCGGTGGACGCGGTGCGCTTTGGTGGCTCGTCCGAGCGCCAGATTCTGCGGGCCATTGGTGAGAATGCGCAGAGCGCCGGGGATCTCTGGTGTGATGTGATGGCATTGGCGAATGCGGGCGGCGGCGTCCTGGTAATTGGCTGTGAGCCGGGCGGTCGCGTGGTGGGGGTGGTTCGCCCCGATCATGCCAGCGAGTCCCTGCGCAAGAGTGTGGAGGAGAAGATAACTCCCGCGCCCTACCTCTCATTTGAACTGATGAGCTATGAGGGCCAAGACGTAGTGCGCGTGGAGGTAAAGGTGAGTGAGCCGCCGCCCTATGTGGGCAGTAACGGCACGATCTACGTTCGCCGCAATGGTGAGACAACCGTGGCCGACCGGGGCGAGATCATGCAGCTCTGCCGGCGTGCGCTTGCCGAAGGAGCGTTGTCGCCCCTCGATAATGGTCAGGATCTCGATCTGCCCCGATCCGGGGTTGAGATCGTCAGCGGCCAGAAGCGCGGCGGTGTCTGGCTGTATGAGGTGCGCGACCTGCGAACAACGGCGGGTGTGACCCGTGACCGCGCCCAGGGTCTGTGGGCGTATGCGATCAGCCGCTACGAGGATCTGCGCGATGGTCGGGTGGATGTGCAGAGCCAGGTGAAGTGGAAGGGTCGCCTGGGCCTGTGGCGAGCCTATCGCCAGGGCAGTCGCACCAAGTACGACCTAGTGCATCGTGATGCGAACGGGGTGATCAGCCATATCTTCTTCGGTGTGAGTGACTGGGGGCTGAGCGAGGCGTGGGAGTCGCTGCTGGGTGAACGGAGCGGCGATGTAGTGGAGCAGGAGAACCAGCTCTTCGATCAGGAGGACGAGGGAATATCGTCCGGCCCCGGGGATCAGCCCGAACCGACTGCCCCCGAGACGTCATCCTGGGGTGATCACCGCATCCGCTGGCGCGGGCGTGGCGGTCTGGCCTCCGCGTACCGTGATGAGCAGGGTGTCCCGCGCTTCGATCTGGTGATGAAGGACAAGGACGGCCCTGGCCAGCAGGAGTACCGTGGCGTCGCACTGGAGAAACTCACCGAGGCGTGGCTGAATCTGATCCGGGTCGTTCGCCCACGTACGGGGATAGAAGTGGTGAGCGCCTCACGCGGGGAAGACGGCGAGTGGCAGTATGTCTTTCGCAACCTGCGTACCGGCGATGTGAGCGGGGTACCCTGGCGCCTGCAAGATATTGAGCCCGGCACGGTGCGCGAGTACGCTGCTCGTATGTTCCAGCAAGATATACCGCTGGATAAGGAGAAGGTGCGTTGGTGGGGCAACATCGGTTACATGCGCCCGATGCGCTCCCAGGTTGATATGATCTTTGTTGATGAGCAGGGCGACCAGCACTTCTACTACGCCGCTCGCCGCGAGGAACTTACCGGCGAGTGGCGCGAGTTGCTGGAGTTGTACGAGGAAGTCTAACGATAGCCGATAGCCGATAGCCGATAGCCGATAGCCGATAGCCGATAGCCGATAGCCGATAGCCGGGTATCGGCGGCTCTTCTGAAAGAGCGGGCCAGGGACGGATTCACCGTCCCTGGCCCGCTCTTTTTAGATCAGCATACTTATCGGGGACTCCAGCAGCCTCTTTAGCTCCTGGAGGTACTGCGCGGCGACGGCCCCATCCACCACACGGTGGTCGGTGCTGAGGGTGACGTTCATCACCTGGCCGATCACGATCTGGTCGTTGCGCACCACTGGCACTTTGCGCACTGCGCCCACGGCCAGGGATGCTGCCTGCGGGACGACGATGATCGACCCGAACTCGATGACACCGAATTTGCCGAGGCTGGTTATCTGGAACGTGGCTCCGTCCAGTTCACTCGGCTTGATCGTGCCGTCGCGGGCGCGGGCAGCTAGATCGCGGATCTCGGCGCTGATGGTGCCGATGCTCTTCTTGTCGGCGTCGCGCACCACCGGGGCGATCAGGCCATCGGGCAGGGATACAGCCACGCTGACATGAATCGCCGGGTGGCGGGCGATGGCGGGCTGACCATCGGGGCCGACTGTGTAGCTGGCATTGACCGCCGGCACGGTGCGCAGAGCCAATGCCGCCGCCTTCACCACTACGTCGTTCACCGAGATCGTGGTGCCGCTGGCGATAATTTGCTCACGCAAGGACATCGCGGCGTCCATCGCGATCTCCATCGTGACGTAGATATGCGGCACGCCAGGCTTGCTCTCGCTCATCGCACGCGAGATCGCCTTGCGCATGCGCGACATGGGCACGGCGCGAGAGTCAGTTGTGGGCGTGGGTGCGGGCGTGCTGGATGTCATCTGTGCGGCAAATTCCTGCACATCCCCCTTGATGATCCGACCGCCGGGGCCGCTGCCCGCCACCTGGCGCAGGTCAACCCCCAGTTCATCAGCGATGCGTTTGGCCACCGGCGATGCCTTCACTCGGCCAGTCTCCGTGTCATGGACAGCAGGAGCCAGGGGCACGGGCACGATAAGGGTAGAGACAGCGGTGACGGGGACAATCCCCGGCGCGGCGGGAATCGCCTCCATAGGCAGGACACCATCGCCGATATAGGCAATCACATCGCCAATGGGAACTGTCTTCCCTGCGGGGATGACGATCCGCTGGAGGGTGCCCGCATCAAATGACTCAAGCTCCATCGTGGCCTTATCGGTCTCGATCTCGGCGATGATCTCACCGACCGCCACCTGGTCGCCAACGTTTTTCAGCCAGCGCCCAACCGTCCCCTCCGACATGGTATCGGAGAGCCGGGGCATGGTTACTTCGGCCATAACATCACCTCAATTGCCGATTGTGGATTGTGGATTGTGGATTGTGGATTGTGGATTGTAGGTGTCGGAGCGCAGTCCACAATCCACAATCCACAATCCACAATCCACAATTATCGCTTCCCCTCCAACACCGTGCGGATGGCGTGGATCAGACTGTTGGCGCTCGGCTTTGAGATCGCCGAGAGATCTTTGGCGTAAGGCAGAGGCACCTCCAGACCGGCCACCCGCTGCACAGGCGCGTCCAGGTCGTCAAATGCCTCTTCCTGAATAGTGGCGGCAATTTCGGCAGTCATTCCGTAGGAATACCAGTCCTCGGCAATCACCACGGCGCGGTTGGTCTTCTTCACCGACCGAATGATCGTCGGTCGGTCGAGCGGGCGCAGCGAGCGCAGATCCACCACCTCTACACTGATCCCCTCTTGCTCCAGGCGCTGGGCGACCTGTAGGGCCACGGCGGTCATGCGCGAGTATGAGATCACGGTAACATCCGTGCCGGGACGCTTCACCTCTGCCAGACCAATCGGTACGACATAATCATCATTGTCGGGCACTTCACCCTTGGTGTCGTAGAGAGCCAGGCTCTCGATAAAGATCACCGGGTCGTCGTCGCGGATGGCGGCGCGCAGCAGACCCTTGGCGTCGTAGGGTGTAGCCGGAGCGACTACCTTGAGGCCAGGACAGTAGGCGAACCAGTTCTCAAAGCTCTGCGAGTGGGTCGCGCCAAGCTGTCCGGTGCCACCGGAGGGTGTGCGGATCACCAGCGGCACGCGCACCTGGCCGCCAAACATATAGTGGATCTTAGAGGCATGGTTGACCACCTGATCAATCGCGACCAGGACAAAGTTGATCGTCATGATCTCGACCACCGGGCGCAGGCCGAGCATGGCCGCGCCAATAGCAAGGCCGACGAAGCCCTCCTCGGCGATGGGCGTATCCACCACGCGGCGCGGGCCAAACGTCTCAAGCAGACCCTCGGTAATCCGGTAGGAACCCTGAAAGAGTCCGATTTCTTCGCCCATCAGCAGGACGTTCTCGTCGCGGGCCAGTTCCTCGCCCAACGTATTGTTGAGGGCCTGACGGTAGGTGATAATAGGCATATGTGACTTCCTCTGTAGGGGCGCATCGCGATGCGCCCCTACTCTCCACGGTTAATCTTCACCGCACGGATCGCGTCCTGCGCATCGGGGGTGTTTGGCACCGGGGTAGCGTACATATGGGTATACATATCCTCAAACTTTGGCTCGGGACTATTGTTCGCGAAATCAATGGCATCCTGCACCATGCGATCCACCAGTTCGGCAGTTTCTTTAAGGAAGGCGTCCTCGACAATGCCCGTGTCGCGCAGGATAGCAGCGAACTTACGTACCGGGTCGAACGTCTCGCGCCCGCGCCGCACGGCGTCGGCGTCGCGGTAGCGGTCGGCGTCAATGACCGAGTGTCCACGGAAGCGGAATGATGTTACGTCAAGAATGGCTGGCTCGCCTTCCTCTTCGGCCTTCTGGCGCAGACGGCGCACAGCATCACGCACAGCCAACACATTAGTGCCATCAATGCGCTCGCCGTGGATGCGGAAGGCTCCGCCCTTCTTGGAGAGGTTCGGCTCTGAGGAACCGTGTTCGACCGAGGTTCCCATCCCGTAGCCGTTGTTGACAATGAAGAAGAGGATGGGTAACTTCCAGAGCTTGGCCAGATTTAGCGACTCGTAGAAAGCTCCGATATTGGTGGTGGCATCGCCCATCTGAGCCACAACGACGCCGGGCTTGCCCTGATATTTCAGGGCGTAGGCCGCACCCACCGCCAGAGGTACCTGCCCGCCGACAATCGCATAGCCGCCCATAAAATGGGCCTTCGCATCAAACAAGTGCATCGAACCGCCGCGCCCGCCCGACACACCGGTCTCCTTCCCAAAAAGCTCAGCCATGATCGGGCCGGGTTCTACGCCACGGGCCAGAATATAACCATGCTCGCGATAGTTCGTAAAAATGTAATCATCCGGGGTGAGGGCGTCCATCAGGCCAACGATGGACGCCTCCTCACCGAGGTTGAGGTGGCAGTAGCCGCCGATCTTCGCCTTCACATACATCTCGCTGACGCGCTCCTCGAAGCGGCGCAGCAGCAGCATCTGGTGGTAGTAGCGCCGCAGCGTCCCACCGTCCTCGCGCTCAACGGCGGCCCGTGCGGCTTCCGCAGCCTTTGTCATAGATGCACCCTTTGCTCGTAATTGTGATGATACAGGGTGCCAATTTCGTTGGCACCCTGTATCACCGCTACTACGTAAACCGCTCGGTGTCGGACCAGAGCATCTCCTGCTTACCGATCATCACCGTATCGTTCTCCTGGAGACCGGCCTTCAGCAGGGCGTCGCTGATGCCGGTGGCGTCGAGGACGCGCTGGACGCGATCCACGGCCTCGGGCTGATCGAAGTTGGTCATGGCCACCAGGCGTTCGATCTTCACGCCGCGTACCCGCCAATGGCCACCCTCGCGCTCGATGTTGTAGATGTTGGGATCAACCACGGGAACGCCCCACTCTAGGTCGGGCATATCGTCAACAATCGGCGCAACAGGAGTGGTAGGCAACTCGCGCAGGCGCTCGGAGACTCGGCGTAGCAGGGATTCTACACCCTCGCGGGTGGCCGCAGCAATAGGAATGATGTCAGCTTGATCATCGGGAATCTCGCGGCGCAGCCGTTCCAGATTCTCCTGGGCCTCGGGCAGATCGAGCTTATTGAGGGCCACAACCTGGGGCCGCTCTGCCAACTCGGGGCGATACTGGCGAAGTTCCGCGTTGATCTGCCGAAAATCGTCAAGCGGGTCGCGGCCATCCACCCCGGCGGCGTCTACCACGTGGATAAGGACGCGGGTACGCTCAACGTGGCGCAGGAAATCGTGACCGAGGCCAATCCCGGTGTGGGCACCCTCGATCAGGCCAGGAATATCGGCCACCACAAAACGTTCGTAGTCGCCCACCGTCACCAGGCCAAGGTTGGGCTGGAGGGTGGTGAAGGGGTAACTGGCAATTTTGGGCTGGGCAGCGCTGATCACCGAGAGCAGGGTACTCTTGCCGGCGTTGGGAAAGCCCACCAGTCCCACATCGGCGATCAGCTTCAACTCAAGCTCAATCGTCAGATCCTGTCCAGGTTCGCCGTACTCGGCAATGCGCGGAGCCTGACGGGTGGACGTGGTGAAGTGGACGTTGCCCAGACCACCCTTGCCGCCACGGGCGGCGAGCAGACGCTGGCCAGGGATGGCCATATCTATCTCGTAGGCCACACCATCAATCACCGTGCGCGCCACGGTGCCAGGGGGGACGCGCACCACCAGATCCTCGCCGTGGGCACCGTACATCCTGTTCTTCTGGCCGTGGCCACCGCGATCAGCGGTAAACTTACGCTCGAAGCTAAAGTGGAGCAACGTATTCAGCTCGGGGTCGGCCACAAGGTATACGTGACCACCGCGCCCTCCGTCGCCGCCATTAGGGCCGCCACGCGGGATAAACTTCTCGCGGCGGAAAGTGGCGGCACCGCTGCCGCCGTTACCGGCGCGCACGCTAATCGTCGCCCGGTCGAAAAAATCATTCGCCATAATACTGTCTCACATCATAAAAAAACTCGGGGGCGGCGCAGCCACCCCCGAGCGCCCACCGTTTGTGGGACGGTTACGCCTTGCTCTCACCCTCGGCCTTGTCGGTCTTGGGCGCGTCGTCATCGCGTACGGCACTCTTAAACTCGCGGATGCTGTTGCCGAGTGCTCCGCCGATGCCAGATAGGCGTTTCGCACCGAAGACAGCGACTGCGATCAGCAGGATGATGAGTAGCTCGGGCCAACCTATCGGCATAGCCATCTCCTTATTAGCTCTGGTTTCGGCATCCGCACGCTTCCAGGCTGTGTTACATCGTTACGTGACGACCCTCACGGGTTCTTGAGAAACTCTGTCCACATTATACCGTAGGGGGGGGGTGTGTCAACAGGATACTAGCAGTACACCACCCGACCAGCGGCGCGAGTGAGTCGGTCGCGGATGGCGCGGGCGATCCCGCTCTCGCCAAGGTCGCGGGCGAGGATGAGGGCGGGTCGGCGCGAGTCGAGGGCACGCAGAGCGGCGTAGAGGCGGCTGGCAATAACGGTGAGGTCTCCCGCTGGCCCAAGGGATTCACTATCAGTATCGAGATCCGCCAACAGAGCGGAGTCCTCATCAGGCAGCAGCAGGCCCACGCGGTGCCCGGCTGCATTCTGGGCGACAACCTGTTCACGAATCCATGCCCGACACGCTGTTGGCGTCCCCACACACAGGTGCAGAGTAGACTCCGGGGCGTAATGGCGATCAAGCAGGCCAGGGGCAAGTTGTCCGCCTGTAGCGGCGGCTCGTCCGCCCAAAGCGACATCACCGAGCAGATCGCGCAACTCTTCCAGGCTCACCCCACCCGGCCGCAGCAGCGTGGGCTGCGGGCCGCTCAGATCAAGGATGGTTGACTCGACACCGATGGTGGCCGGGCCACCATCGAGCAGCAGATCGATCCGCCCATCCAGGTCGGCCAGCACATGCGCAGCACTGGTAGGGCTGGTGTGTCCAAAGCGATTGGCACTCGGCGCAGCGATGGGCGTGCCAGCGGCGGCAATCAGGGCGCGGGCTACCGGGTGATCGGGCAGGCGCACCGCCACCGTTTCGCGTCCGGCGGTCACGCTGTAGGGTACCGCATGGCCACGTGGCAGAATAAGGGTAAGCGGGCCTGGCCAAAGCCGTGTGGCCAGCAGGGCCGCCGCAGGCGAAAGTTCCGTCGTCACCCGCGTCAAGTCGGCCATATCGGCCACGTGGACGATCATCGGATCCTCGGCGGGACGCCCCTTGGCAACGAAGATCCGGGCCACAGCAGCGGGGTTGAGGGCGTCGCCCCCAAGCCCGTAGACCGTTTCGGTGGGAAAGGCCACCAGGCCACCGGCGGCGAGGGTGACGGCAGCCTCAGCAATGCCGGCGAGGTCGGCCAGAAGAACTCGTGTAATAGCCATATCCTGTAAAGGTTTCAGGTGCGAGGTTTCAGGTTTCAGATCACGCGCATCAGGATGCCACATTCTGGCCTGAACGGTAAAGTACCTGCGAACCTTG
>CAIXLU010000207.1 GCA_903920315.1 uncultured Oscillochloris sp. | reverse complement strand
AGAGTGGACGGAAACGTTAGAGAACGGAGAGGCAACGACAGTGAAGGTCACAATTGTGGGCAGGCCGGGCAAGCCTGTCGAGCGGCAGGGTTTCACGCTGGTGCGGATGATCCACACCCCGAAGTTGGACAGTTTGCCCAAGGGACTTCCCATCCCCGCAAAGGCACCGGCGACACCCTATGTGCTGTACATTGGGGGCAAGCAGTGGCGGAAGGTCGCAGAGGCCATCCGCAATCCCGAAGACGTACTCATTTGCGAGGGAATTCAGTTCTGGGATGCGCAGTATCAGGTGCTGACCGTTTTCTGCACCACCTGCACGACGAAACTGCTCCAGAAGGCGCAGCGTCCGCCGCCACCGCCGCCGCCGGCTGTCACCTGATACCACGTAGGACAATGGAATACGGAGCGAACTGATGACACGAACACGTCGTCTCACCGCAGAGGAAGCAGCCGAACGTCTGGGTCTCCGCATAAGCCGGGTCACGGAACTGGCGCGGAACGGTGATCTGGGCCGAAAGGTGGCGGGCCGTTGGATGTTTTCGGAGGCGGAGGTGCGGCGAGTCATGCGCGAACGCGAGGATCGGGCGACGGCGATCACCCAACGTAAGCGCATGGAGCGAGATCATCGTCGACTTCAGGGTTTGCCGCCGAAACGACCGAAGCCACGGCAACAGACACGCGCCACCAACGCACCACCACGATCCCGTCGACCGCGTGGGGTGAGCCGTGAGGACATGGGGGTGTCGTTTCTGCTCGATAACATTCTCGCGCAAGAGCGAGCGGTTGAAGTACAGTACCGCCTGCCCTTTCGTGCCCCCCACCACACCGAGATGGTTCTTCACACCTGCACGCGATGTACTCAACCGCTGCTCTTGTTGATTTTCGGCGACCACGCCACCGACACGGAGGGATTGCTCGCCTACGGTCGGTTGATGGATGTCGCCATTCGACAGCATGGGGTACCCGCCTATGTCGTGAGCCAACCTGTGGGCACGGGCGACGATGCTCAGTCACTCTTATGCCGCGTCTGGCCCGATACGGGCGAGGTCATCACGATGACCCCAAACCACTGGGAAGCGTTCGTGCTGGCGTTGAGCCAATCGCATGGATGTGCGGGCGCGGCACCTCGTTGAGCGCTACGAGCAGGGAGTCGCGCCATACGAGTACATGGCAGATCTGACAGACGTACTTGCCACGAGTGCGTCCCCATGCCTCAGCGACGGTACATACGTCTGTCAGATCGGTCACCGTACGACGATGGCTCATCACCCTGGTGGTACGCCCCAGCGATGGCAGATCCGCCGTTCCGATCGACCGCCACCGTGCCCGAGCAATCCATCGATGAATGACCATCGTCTATTCATGCTATGCTGAACGTATGCGCGTAACGTAATACGGAGCGACCGGCGCACCGCACCATGCGGTACATGGTGAGAGGATTCTCTCAATGCCGACCCGAATAAACCTGACTGTGGATCTCCAACGGGGTGTGGTTCCCATCTCCAAGGCGGCCTCATCGCTGGCCGCGCTGATCATGCGCGCCCGTTCGACCGGCCAGCCGGTTATTGTGACCCAGAAGGGATACCCTGTTGGGGTACTGCTCTCCATCGATCTGTTCAGTACTCTCAAAGACCTCGCCGATACGACGGGCGAGCCCTTCGTGCTTCCTCCCTCAACGGCCAGCGATGCAATCGAAGACGAACGGCCCGAGGAGTCTGCGATAAACGACGACTGAAGATGGTGTCGCCCCCGCAGCGCCACACCCCTCTCGCGCCGCCGCACGGTCGCGAAGGCCGATGCGGTCGCCTCATCATCGGCACCCCGGCGACTGCCATGTCGTATGCTATCGGTGCCAGAAACTGTCATGTTCTGTCGCCCAATGATACACACATGGGAACTGCCCCATGGTGGTGTGTCATCAGGTTCAATGACGCAGATAGAAAGGAAGGAGATGCCGTGACGACGACCGATGGCCGCTCACAGATCCGCCGGGGCAGGCGGAAGATGCTTCTCCCCACCCAGGCACTGATTCTTCGCTTTCGCATTGAGCTTGAGGAGAGCAACCCGCTGATCTGGCGGGAGATCGAGGTGTCAGGCGATGTCACCTTCTGGGATCTTCACGTCGCTATTCAAGACGCAATGGGCTGGCTCGATTATCACCTTCACCGGTTCACCATCCCACACCCGCGCACGAAACAGGCGCGCATCTTCGGCATCCACAACCTGAACCAAGACTGCGACGACCCGCCGAGCTGTGCGCACCAAGTCGCAACAATGTTTACCCTGCGCAATGACACCGCACGCTATGAGTACGACTTCGGTGACAACTGGCAACACACCGTGCGGCTAGTCGATGTGCTGCGCCGCGACTTCACGCGCAGCTACCCGCGCTGCACGGGCGGTGCGCGGGCCTGTCCGCCGGAGGACTGCGGTGGACGGCATCGCTTAAGCGAGATCCTCGCGGACATCGCGGCCGGTACCCTCGATGATGACATCCGCACGTGGCTGCCATCGGGCTACGATCCTGCCCACTTCGACCCGATCGCGGTGCGCTTTAGCGACCCGGCGCGCCGACTGGCCTATAGCTGGTACGGCAACCCCGAGGCGGGTGATAGGCCGTTTGAGGATGGAGATCCCCGTTGGCGATAGGTCATGTCGTCGTCACTGTCCACTAAGCGGCAGAGTCATGAGGCCGTTCATGGCGTTCGCGAACACCGCGAACGCCGTGCGAACACCCCGCGAACGGGGTCTATGTGAAACATAGGGGCTGATATGTGACACATAGCATTCAGATTAACACAATGATGGTCGCGACTCTCCGTTGAGATTCTTATAAATAACAGCCTATATAAGCTACTGTACTGAGAAATAGTGTACACACGGGTAACATTATTGATGATGCCATGCGGGCTTATCTCCGCGTTCCAGATGGCACTACCGACCGCTGCGCCGACGACGCACTTCGGACGCATGGGGCACGCCGTCCTCCGCGCCGTACTCCTGACCCTGCTCTTTCTCCCCGTGGTGGGGCTACGCCGCACCTGGGATCTCCGCAGCTACACCGGTGATACGCTGGCCTTGCTCATCGGACGCGGCTGGGCCTATGGCTACCGGCACGTCGAACACTTTCTGGCTCACCCGCGACCTGACGGCCCTCTGCGAGCGCGTACACGCCCATGCCCCACACCTCCCGGACGGCCGGCAGTTGGTGCTGTCCGTGGGCATCCCGGTGGCACGTAATTCAGTTCTGCATTCCCGTTGCTGAGGCGCGAGACCCTGCCGTCCTGCGCCGCTACATCCGCGAGGGTTCGGTCTTCCGTGAGAATGCTGCGGCTGCGATCGGCTTGTAATCGAGGTTACGCAGAGGGCCAGGACGGTTATGTAGCGTCCTGGCCCTCTACGCATGCTTATGAACACTACCGCGCATTCTCGATCCCTAGATCTGGAATCGGGTGTCTGGAGTGGGCGTTTCCTCGGCGCTAGCCGCCTCCCTCGGGCTACCGTCCACCTCGACGCCCTGATGCTCGTTGCGCAACCCGTGGATCCCAGGTGCCCAAACGAATGGCACATTTTTTCATCCGCGTCGTTCCTTTTTGACCTGCACCCCAAAGCGGGCAAGATCCTCGAAAAAGCGAACCGGCTCAACCAGCGTGGCCTGCCGCCATAAACCGGGTTTCGGAAGGCTGCCATCCAGATATTGCAGCAGGCAGGCGACGGCCGGTGCGGCGGTGAAAAGATACGAATCCTCGTGGAAAATAGTCATCACCAGCGAGCCTCCTGCACCTTGTGCCTTCATGTGCACGACCGCTCCGTAGGGCGGCCGGGTCGTATGCTTCAGCCCCCATTCCACCAGGCGGGCGATCAACCTGCGGGAACGATGTGGAGCAATGGTAAGCAGAATGAACGCCAGCGGGACGATCAGATAATCGACCACGCCGCCAAAACCGGCAGAGTAGTAGCCCGTTTCTTTGAGCGAAGGGAGGCATTCCGGCAAGGCTCGGAACTCCTCCATAAACATCGGCATGCAGTATTTGCGGCCAAAGGGTTCGCCGAAGTCAACTTCCCGCATTTCGCTCATGTTGCCGGGCTCCCACCTCCCGTTTTTCAAAACCAGCGGATTGAGACTCTGTAACTCATCCACAAATTCGGCGGCAGTTGATCTAGAAAATTCACGTTCTTTCCAGTTGACCTGAAAAACTGTGGCGACCGGTGCCGATTCCAGCTCCGAGATTTGGGTGGCGGCGTAACGGACCATTGCAGCTGGGATCCCAGGACGGTAACCGCCATCGGTGATAAAACATCGCCCGGAACTGAGAATCTGTTCATGCAGGGCTTCCAGCGCCTGACGCTTCGTCGTGGTCGAGATTTGGACATCAAAATAGTCGATGCCAGCGTCGAGGGCGGCTTGGGCGACAATTGAGGTAAATTCAATGGTGCTTGACGCAACGACGACCAGTTCGACCTGCCTGAACGCCGCCACGAGCGACTGATGACTGGCGGCGTTGACCTGTACGCCACTGACACAACCCGTCTGGAATTCAGCGTTGAGCTGCTCCGCTGCACGTTGGGCTCGCGTGCCGTTGCGACCCGCCAGGATAATCCCAACCCTTGTTTGACTGACCAGCAGGCGGGCGATTGCCAAGCCGGCATTGCCGTAACCGCCGAGGATGAGCATAGCGCTACGCTTCATGGTGAAATCCTTCTGCGCGTGATACGTTGCGCTCGGGGATTGGCAATTGTTTTCCCCAGAGCAACAAAGCAATCACAACGATCATCGGAATCCAGCCGGCGAGGCCGAGGGGCGACCCAGCCAGAGCGGTATCAAAACCAGGTGTCAGGAGTAAGAAGCCCAGGCCGGCAACGGCATTGAATGCACCATGCCCGAGCGCAGCCGCCCAAGGGCTGCGAGTCTGTACGGTCAGCCAGGACAGGATGACCCCCAGCAACATACAGCCAATGGTCATAATCAGCATGCCCACATAGGGGTGCTGCGGGAAATTGTAGCCGTGCAGCAAGGTGCTGGGAGCATGCCAGAGGCCCCAAATCGCGCCGCTAAGCAGCATGGCTCTCCACTGACCCAGGGGCATGAGCCTGGGCAGCAGGAAACCGCGCCAGCCCAATTCTTCACCCAGCGCAAAAAGCATGTTGATGAAAGGGGCGAAGGTCAGCGCCGATGCGACCTGTGCCAGGACTACGATTTCAACCGCAGGCACATTGGTACCCGCAGGAGCGTTGGCTAAGGTTTCGCGCATAAAGGTAAAGTTGGGGTCACGCGTTCCCGTCCCGAGCAGGATACTGGCGCCGATGCCGGCGATTGTTATCAGCGCAGGCAGAAACCAGGCTGCCAGGTAAAACCGCTTGGGGCCAAGCGTATTCAGGCGCAGGGTTTGGATGACGGGTTGTTTCTCCACCAGGCGAATGGCTACGATTGCGGCAATCCCCGGCGCCCACATGGCGGCCATAAAACAGACCTGCATGGCAGCCAGATACAGGTTTGGTGAGGAGTCGTTCTTGAAGGCCAACGGCAGGCTGAACAACGCCCAGGCCAGGCCGAAGGAGATAAGCAAGAAGGTGCGTAGCGATGTGCGGTTCATCTGTCTTCCCCAGTGTCAGCTCAACCGATACCCATGTGCATCAGATCTGAGGGCTCGGTTCGGCCAACACCTGCTCGACCGGCCGACGTGGCGAGCGGGGCATTGTGTCGGCATAGCCCATGCGAACCACAAGTTGCGGCGTCGCGGTGCCCAGACCGCACGCCTGCTGGAACTGTGCGCGCAGCGCGGCGACTTCGACCGGCTGGTTCAGGAACGCCGACTTGATGTTCAGCGCCGTGGTTGTGAGCGCCAGGCGATCATACACCTGGCCGGTGCGCACCCATGCCACCTTGTCATCCGTCGCCGACGCGATCAGCGCCACGGCCGGCGCGCTGCGTAGCTTTGCGGCATCGGCGTCGGCCTGCTGCTGCGGCTGCGTCCCTGCCACAACGCGCTGCCCGATCCAGCGCGGCACCTCGGGATTGCCTGCGCAGCGGGTGTAGAGCCCGTCGAGCGTCGCCAGGGCCTCGCGCTTGTTGAACCGTAGCCAGGTGATCAGCTCATCGACGAAGGCCGTGTCGGCATACTGCCGCAGGTTGCCAAGCGTGACATACTCCCGCACCATCTCCCGCTCCGCAGCGCCGGTTCGCACCTGGAGAGTGACACCCGGCTCCCGAGGCATTCCCTGGATCCGATCCAGGTCGGCCACGGGAATGGGTTGCCCGTTATAGGGCGCGCGCGTGTTCTGACGCAACGGGATCGCCGCGAACAGCGGGCTGGCCTGCGCGCCCCCCGGCAGCAGGCGAACGGTGATCGCGTCGGTGGCCTCCGGGTAGGTAACCTCCGGCGCATACCCCATTGCCCGCGCCGCCACCAGCAGGTTCTCGAGCGCGCAGCCGAGGCTGATCCAGAGCTCGCGGTCGTGGGGGTCGACAACTGGCAACCGGCGTGCCGCGTCGGGCAGGATCGTGATCGCGTCAGGAGTGATGGCGAAGCGCCAGGGCTGAGTGTTGTGCCCATTGGCCGCCAGCGTCGCGGCGCGGACGAGATCACGCATGCGAGCCTGGCCGGTGGCTCCCACGGCAATGGTCTGCCGCGACAAGGCGACGTCCTGATCGTAGTTGAGCCACGGCGTGGTCTCGTAGAACACAGCGCCGCCGACCGCAGTTGCACCTCCAGCGGCAAGAAGCTTCAGGAAGCTGCGGCGGCTCAGACGCGCGCGAGAGGGGGTTGTGTTCATGGTGATGATCCTTAATAGCCAAACAGAAAGCGGATACCGTCACGTCACGGCACCGTCGGTAGACTCGGGAGCGGCAGGCTGCACGCTGATCAGCGTAACCCCGATATCGCGCAGCCGGCTGATCATGCCATACAGGGCTGATTGGTCAGGCACCGGGCCAGTCAACAGGGTGACCGGGTGCTGATCCGGGGCGAAGGTGTGGGTGATGGTGAAGCCATCGAAGGCGGCTTCCCAGCGCCGATCCAGATGCCCCGTGAGTTGGAAGGTGTAGCTCGTCATCGCCGTGCCTGTGGAACTGAGCCTCGCCTCAGCGGCCCGCAACGTCGTATGCGACGTGGACTACCTCGAAGCGGGCGTAGGTGAACTCGCCGCCCGGCAACTGCCAGCGGGCCTCGGCATCCGGCATCGTGTGCCCGTTCACGCTGCGCCAGCCGCTCACCGGCGTTGACCAGCGAATCTGCTCGTAGGTTGTGCCGTCCAGGGTGCGCGCGCGGTCGTCGGAGACGAAGTTGGTCAGCGCGCCGTTCTCCGCGAAGGTCAGCACCGCCGCAATCGTGTTGCCCTGGTTCGTGAAGGTTGCCCGCACCGTCTGCGGGTCGATCTCCTCCCAGACGATAGCCGGGTCGATCAGCGTCGCCGGGGCCAGCAGTACCATGTCGTTGAAGAGCGTGACCGTCTCGCTGCGGTTCATCTCTGGCCCGTGGGCGTTGACCACGCGCACCAGGGAGGCGACGCGCACCACGAAGGTGGCGCTGGGGCCGCTGTAGCGGTGGTACGCGGTGGTGGGCAGGCCGAACATGGGCGCATCGACGATGAACAGCCGCTCGGCTGGCGCGACCACGCTCTGCTGGTCAGCCTCGATTGGCATCCAGGCGTCGTTCGGGCCGCTGCGCAGGGCGCCGTGGAAGTGGAGCCGGTAGTTGACAATCCTGGGCTGCCCAATGACCCCGGCGAAGTGCAGGTATCGCTGCACGCTCGGCGGCAGATGGGTGAGGTCTGCCTCAGTCACCGGGGCGGCTTGTGCGGGTGCTGCGGCCAGAGCGGTCGCGGCATCACGCTCATACTGTGCCCGGTAGCTCCACGGGGCGTACCCCAGGCCAGCGATCACGGCGGGAACCAGCACGATCAGATTGGCAAGGGTGCCGAACTTTGCATCACTCCAGGCGGCGACGATGACCAGTTGCGAGATCAGGATCGCCCCGAGGGCCGGCGCCCACCACCAATTGGGCGCGGCGACCAGGAGGATGGCGCTTAGCAAGAATAGCAGCGCGGCGGCGAGCCAGATCAGCCCGAGGGGCTGGGCGATTGGCACGCGGAGTTGCTCGAACGACGCGAGGTTGAAGGCTTTAGCAAAGCCCATCAGGTGGATCAGGCCGTGAACCGCGACAATGACGATGAGCAGGTATTTCATGGCGCCTCCAGCGGTGATAGTGGCGTGTCGTCACCTAAAGGATAGCGCAGGGCAGGATGGAAAAGCTCCATCCATCCGGATGGAGCGGAGGATGGAAAAGCGCCGAGGATAGTCTCCTGCCCTCCGTGGTGCGCCGGGTTCAGCGAGCGGTCACGCCAGCAATCGGAGTTCACGGGCGCGCGCTACGGCAGCGCCGCGTCCGCTCACATCCAGCTTGGCGAAGAGCTGGCTGGCGTACCAGCGGACAGTGTTGACCGAGAGGGCCATCTCGGAGCCGATGGCCTGGTTGGAAAGCCCGGCGGCCATCAGGCGCAGGATCGCCAGCTCGCGGGGATGCAGCGGCTCAACCGGAGGGTGATGGGTGAGGGATGCAGGACGCAGATCGGGCTGGGGCGGCTGAGAGAAGGCATCCAGCAGCCGTGCGGTGTAGCTGCTCATCCTTCCGCCTGCATCCTTCGTCCTACCCAGGAGAGCGGCGACCGGCGGCCCGCCTGCGATAAACACTCGTACATACCCCCCGGCTTCGCCGAGGGCGAGCGCTTCGTTGAGCGTGGCCATGGCCTCCTCGCGGTGCCCCAGATCCGCGAGCGCACGTGACCACCAGACGAGGGCGGTCAGGAGGCGATCATTGCGCCCGACGGCGCGGAGCTGGTCGGCCAGGCGTGCGAAGCAGCGTGCGGCGCCGGCGTGGTCGCCGCGAGCGACCAGGAGCTGTCCGAAGGTCTGGACGTCGTCGAGACGGGTGCCGGAGGCGACCGTGTCGGCGGTAACTCCGCTCGTCCGCGTCCAGTCGTCCACGGCGGCCAGATCGCCGTGTGCCAGATCCAGCCGGGCCTGCGCCACCTGTACCGCAGCCTGCCCCCAGGGCGAGGCCATCACCGTGACGAGCTGGTGCAGCTCGTCGAGAGCCTGCTGGGCCAGCACGAGTTCGCCGCGCTCCTGCTGCAACTCGGCGTGTTCGATCAGCCCGATCGCGAGCGCGTCAGCTTGCTGCCACTCCCGACAGAGGGCGATTCCGCAGGCGACCGATGCCGCCGCCGCCTCCAGCGCATTCCAGGCGCGCTGAACGTGGCCAATCCCCAGGTAGGCGAACCCCGTGAAGGGCGTATCCGGTCGACCTGTCACACGTGTGGCAAAGGCCAGCGCTCGGTTGAAGCGTTCCATCGCCCGGTGGAGTTGCCCCCGATCCTGGTGGATCATGCCCAGAGTGGCGTAGTAGAGCATCGCCGTATAGATGCTGCCAGTCGTCTCGATACGCTCCGCCAGCGGAATCAGCACATCCTCGGCGGCCTGGAGCTCCCCGATGAGGCGCAGGGCGCTGCTGAGCATCACGGCGGTGCGTACGCGGAGTACGTGATCGTTCGCGGGAAGCTGGGTCAACGCCTGCTGCGCCGCCTGATGCGCCGCCGCGAACTCGCCCTGGAAAAAATGCAAGTAGGCGCGGTGGGCCGCCACGTGCCCGGCGATTCGATCACGGGTTGGCCCGTCTGCCACGCGGTCGCCGTTTTCAACCACGGCAAGGTAGACGGCGGCCTCGGCCATCCGCCCGGTGAAGGTCAGTGCCCAGGCGAACTGCACACACAACCAGGGACGCTGCCGCAGCACCGGCACGGGCAAGGCAGTCAGCCAGTCAAGGACGACCTCCGGTGCCTCCTGGCCGAGGGCCTCTGGGATCAGGAACTCAAGCAGATCAGCCGCCTGAGCATAGTCCGCAGCCGCAAGGGCGTAGCGAAGCACCTCGCGCGACAACCCCTTCGCCGCGTACCAGGCGCTCGCCCGATGGTACAGCACCCGTACGTGTTCAGGCTCCGCCTCCTGTAGCCGCAGGTGGAGGAACTCGGCGAACAGATGGTGATAGCGGAACCAGCGGCGCTCGCGGTCGAGGGGGATGAGGAACAGGTTCGCCCGGTCCAGATCGTCGAGGATCTGCTGGCTGTAGGAGCTGCGCTCGATATGAGCCGCAGAACCAGGTTGCCCTATGCCTAGCACGGCGTCGCAGAGCGGGCCGCAGAGTTGGTGCAAGATGGCCGTCTGGAGGAGAAATGCCTTGCGATGGGGTGGTTGCTGGCTCAGCACCTCGTCAACCAGATAGTCGGTGAGAAAGCGGTCACTCGCACTGAACGCGGCCACGAAGGCGTGCTGGTCGGTGGTGTGCTGCAGCGAGAGGGCGGCCAGCCGCAGCCCGGTGATCCAGCCCTCAGTACGCGCCACCAGCGTGGCGATATCTGGATCGGGCAGGGGTAGCGCTAGAGCGGTGTTCAGAAACACCGCCGCCTCACCAGCGGAGAAGCGCAACTCGGCTGCTCGGATCTCGGTGAGCTGGCCACGGGCGCGCAGCCGCGCCAGCGCTAGGGGCGGGTCTTCACGCGTGCTGATCACCAAGCGCACCGTTGGCGGAAGATGGTCAAGCATGAGATCTACGCTGCGGTGGATCTCGGGGAGGGTGATCAGGTGATAGTCGTCTAGGACGAGCAGCAGCGGCGTGGTGAGCGCGACCAGGTCGTTGACAAGGGCGGTCAGCACCGGCTCGATGGGGAGGGCCTGCGGCGCCTGGAGGGCCGCCTGAGCGACGCGCCCGACGTCTGGCGCGACCGATTGCAGCGCGGCGATGACATAGGCCCAGAATCGCAGCAGGGCGTTGTCTTCCGCCTCGAGCGACAGCCAGGCGAAGGATGAAGGATGAGGGATGAAGGATGAAGACGGATCATCCATCCTTCCGTCTTCATCCTTCATCCTTGAAGCGAGCCACTGCGCGACAAGCGTTGTCTTCCCAAAGCCAGCCGGCGCCGAGATCAGGGTGAGTCGGCCGCGCAGGCCAGCGTCGAGCAGCCCGGTGACCTGCGGGCGCAGCATGAGATCTGGCGCAGGCGCGGGACAGTGGTGCTTGGTGGCAAGCAACAATTCAGGCATGGGCGCAGTCCTCAGAGCGGCGCAGTGCGCCGGCGTGCCGCCTGCAGCCCCGACCCTACCAGGATATCACGGCTGCCGGGGCATAGGTGAGGCACAACGAACGAACACATGGTAGGTGCGTAGCGTTTCGCCGGAGATCTTACCAGGATCGATGGCATTCGTAAATGCCCGTCGTATGCCGGATCATGGGGTTTAATCCCAATACCTTTCAAATAAGCAGATCCTATGCCGACCTTTCCCCCTCACCCCCTGCCCCTCTCCCACCAGGGGAGAGGGGAAATTCCGCATCAGAGTGCGTTCGGCTCCCCCTCTCCCGTTCTGGGAGAGGGGGCTGGGGGGTGAGGGCTGTGCGTCAATGGATTCCTTATTTGAAAGGTATTGGGTTTAATCCAGCGCGCCCCGAAAGATTGTAGCGACCATGTGTTCGGAGCGTTTACTCCCCATCTTGCGTATATTTGTAGGAGGTATTCCGCGAGACTCCCACAATCTCGCACATCTCGCGGATGCTGTATCCGGCATCCTTCTTCAGTGCCAACGCCGCTTTCTGCTTCTTCTGGACGACGCCTTTCGGGTGCCCACCATGCCTGCCTTTCGCTCGTGCCACCGCCAATCCTGCGTTGGTTCGCTCCCGGATCAGGTCGCGCTCGAACGCGGCCAGTGACGCAAAGATAGGGAAGATCAACTTCCCGCCCGAGGTCGTCGTATCCATCTGCTTCTGCACGCTCGTGAATCCCACACCGCGCGCGTATAAATCCTGCACAATCTCCACGAGGTGTGGGAGTGAGCACCCCAGCCGGTCGAGTTTCCATACCACGAGCGTATCGCCTTCCCGACATGCGCTGAGCGCTGCGGCCAGCCCCGGTCGATCCACGCGGGCTCCACTCACTGTGTCGCTCAACAGGCGCTCGCATCCTGCGGACTGGAGCGCATCATGTGGGAGATGCAGGTTCTGATCATCTGTCGAAACGTGGGCATAGCCGATTCGCATGGTTTGGACCCCTCCGCTTGTTGTCGTCGGGCATCGATCCCACGAAACTCATCTGCGTTACCCTCGGCTGGTACATAGATATGATAGACCAGTTCTATGGTACGCCACATGGGGCGATAGGCTCCGCATGCGGGTGTTTCTGCGTCGTAGGGACGATACCAGCTAAACGGTCGTTTTTCTGAACACCATAGAGCAGGGATTCGCGCCTCGCTCTCACATCGGCAGAAGTACGTGGGGTAGGGTAAGGATTCACGACAAACGGGCCATATCGAACATAGGTACGTTTCTTTACGACGTGGCGCATGCAGTCGGTGTTGAGGCTCTGGCATTCCAATCGAACTTCGCCCTGGTTGCCCCGATAACCTACCAGAAGCCTACGGGTCTTCTCGATTCGGAGACCGACTGCGTGGACGGCCCGGAGCTTCAGTTCTCCATCGTGACGTGAGAATGTGGTTCAGAAGTGAATAATCGTGGCACACACGAAACAGCTTGATGGACACTGACCACGTGAGGCCCGTGTCCATCAAGCTGTTTCGTGTGACAGAGCGAACCCGGCTCCGTGGACACGGCGCGTGTTCTATAATGGCGCTATGCCGACCCCAGTGATCGTGACAAAGTTGTTTATCCCTCCGCCTCGCCCGAGCGCAGTCGCTCGCCCACGGCTGATCATGCGGCTGAATGCGGGCCTGCACCATAAGCTGACCCTCGTCGCTGCCCCCGCTGGCTTTGGGAAAACCACGCTGGTCGCAAGCTGGCTCTCTGAGAAGGCTGAGGGCGGAAGGCTGAGGGCTGAGGGCTCTGAGCATCAACCCTCAACCCTCAACCCTCCGCCCTTAGCCCTTGCCTGGCTGTCGCTGGACGCAGCGGATAACGACCCTTCGCGCTTTCTGGCGTACCTTGTGGCGGCGTTCCAGACGATTGCCCCGACGATTGGGGAAGAGGTGCTGGCGGTACTCCAATCCCCGCACCTGCCGCCGCCCGACGTGATTCTGACCGCCCTGCTCAATGAGATCACGGCGATCCCGAACCATGTCGTTCTCGTCCTTGATGACTACCACGTCATCGATTCTACGCTGGTTGACAACACGCTCGCCTTTTTGGTCGAACACCTGCCGCCGCATCTGCACCTCGTTATTGTTACCCGTGAGGATCCCCCGCTGCCCCTGGCCCGATTGCGCGCTCGCGGGCAATTGACCGAACTGCGCGCTGCCGACTTGCGATTTACCCCCGCCGAAGCGACCGAATTTCTCAACCCGGTGATGGGACTACAGCTTTCGGTGGATGACATCGCTGCTCTGGAAGACCGCACCGAAGGTTGGATCGCCGGCTTGCAGCTTGCCGCGCTCTCCATGCAGGGCCACCAGGATGTCCCGAGATTCATCCGATCCTTCGCGGGCGACCACCGCTACATCGTGGACTATCTGGTCGAGGAGGTTTTGCAGCGTCAACCTGCACCGCTCCGCACCTTTTTACGTCAGACCGCCATCCTCGACCGGCTGAACGGCCCGTTATGCGATGCCGTCACTGGCCAGGAGGGCGGCAGCGCACGGCTGGAGGCTCTGGAGCGTGGCAACTTCTTTGTTGTCCCGCTGGATGATCAGCGTCACTGGTATCGCTATCACCACCTCTTTGCCGACGTACTCACCGCGCATCTGCGGGCGGAGCAGCCCGATCAGGTTGCGTCTCTGCATCGGCGGGCGAGCGCCTGGTACGCGCAGCATGGTTCGGCAACTGATGCAATCCGCCACGCGCTGGTCGCTGAGGACTTCGCACGTGCGGCGGACTTGGTTGAACTGGCCGTGCCCGCCATGAGCAAGAGGAGACAGGGGGCCACGCTGCGGGGCTGGCTCACGGTGCTCCCCGACGAGGTGATCCGCGCCAGGCCCGTCCTCAGCGTGACGTATGCCCATCTCTTACTGGATGGCGGCGAGATCGATGGCGTTGAATCCCGCCTGCGGGATGCCGAATGGTGGCTGAACACGAGGGCTGACCGCCGTGCGCAGCCAGACACCCCAGCGGCCGCGATGGTCGTTGTGGACGAAGAGGCATTTCGTCGGCTTCCGGGTGCGATCGCTGTTGCCCGTGCCGGATTGGCCCTCGCGCGGAGCGATGTAGCCGACACAGCGAGATATGCTCAGCAGGTACTTGACTTCGTACCTGCGGACGACCATCTCAACCGTGGAGGGGCAGCGGGGTTCCTGGGGCTCGCAGCCTGGACGAGTGGAAATCTCGCGTCCGCCCACCGTGCGTATGCCGAGGGCATGGTGCATTTACAGATGGCCGGGAATATTGCTGACGTCATCGGTGGTGCCATCACATTGGCGGATATACGAATTGCGCAAGGTTGTCTGCGTGAGGCCATGCGTACCTATGAGCGGGCGTTGCATCTGGCAGCGGAGCAGAGCGCCCCTATCCTGCGAGGGACCGCAGATCTGTATGTCGGCATGAGCGAGATCCAGCGTGAGCAGAACGATCTGCCTGCCGCCACGCAGCACCTGCTTCGCAGCCAGGATCTGGGCGAGCGCACCGGGTTCCCGCCAGACCGGTATCGCTGGTGTATTGCGATGGCGCGCATCCGGGATGCCCAAGGAGATCATGACGGCGCGCTCGATCTGCTCCAGGAGGCCGAGCGCCGATATGTGCAGGCGTTTTCTCCCCATGTGCGTCCTGTGGCAGCGTTGAAGACACGCATGTGGGTGACTCAGGGGAGGTTGGGGGAAGCTCTCGGATGGGTGCGTGATCAGGGTCTCTCCGTCGAGGATGATCTCAGCTACCTGCGCGAGTTCGCGCACATCACTCTGGCCAGAGTGCTCGTGGCCCGTGCGACGAGCGACCGTACCGACCACTCCGTGCGTGAGGCAATCGGACTCCTGGAGCGCCTTCTACACGAGGCGGAAGCCGGGGATCGGGTGGGAAGCGTGATCGAAATCCTGATACTCCAGTCGCTCGCGCACCAGACGCAGGGCGATACTCCGACTGCCCTTGTGCTACTCTCTCGCGCCCTGACGCTGGCAGAGCCAGAGGGCTACGTCCGACTGTTTATGGACGAAGGCCCGCCCATAGCTGCGCTCCTGGGAAGGATGACGGATGAAGGCGGAAGGATGACGGAGTATGGTGCCCGATTGTTGGCCGCCTCTGGAACCCAAGAAGCTGTTCTTCCCTCATCCCTCACCCCTCACCCCTCATCCCTCATCCCTCATCCCTTGATCGAGCCGCTCAGCCAGCGCGAGCTTGCCGTACTTCGCTTGTTCAAAACCGAACTGTCTGGGCCGGAGATCGCCCGTGAGCTCGTGATCGCCGTGAGTACGGTTCGCACCTATACCAAGAGTATCTACGGCAAGCTGAACGTCAACACGCGCCGGGCGGCTGTCAAACGGGCAGAAGCGCTTGGGTTGATCTAGCCACGTAGCTTCCCCGTATCTCACGACTGATGCAACAGCCTGGGGCGCAGCCCCCAGGCTCGTTTCGGGTTGGGTGTTGGCGCGAATCCGCCAACACCCAACCCAAAATATCCCCACATCAATCCCCACATGTGGGGAGGACACCTCCCCACATTCATCTGTATTGTGTGGGTACACGAAACGAACACAGACAACAAGGTGAGACTCATCCACAGGAGGGACGTACACGAGGCACCACATGAATGACATCCACATATCAACGAGCGATCAGGACGAACCGGGACGGTACGAGATACGCCTCAAGGGACACCTGGATGACCGCTGGGCCGACTGGTTTGCGGGACTGAGTATTACGTGGGAAGACAGCGGCGAGACGCTGCTCACCGGCCCGGTGGCCGATCAGGCCGCGCTGCATGGCCTGCTGCGGAGGGTACGCGACCTCGGTCTCCCACTGGTTTCCGTCCTTCGCGTTGAGCCCGTATCGGCGCATCGGCCTGCGGTCAATCCGTGATTCTGATCACCATTGTTCGACAAAGACAAAGGAGACGACCATATGAACACCACTCGCCAGAAGGAGCGCACCGTGAAGATAACTGCCGTGAATCTCATCCGTTGGGGGGGTCTATCGGCGATGGTGACCGGGATCATTTTCGCGGGCATTCAACCGATCCACCCGCCCGACGTGCTTGCGTCAGTCACCACGAGCGCATGGGCCATCATCACCACCTTAAAGACGGTCATGTGCCTCTTTGGCCTGTTCGGCATTGCCGGGCTCTACGCCCGACAGGTGGAAGAAACCGGTTGGCTGGGTCTGGTCGGCTATCTCCTGTTAACCATCTTCTATGCCGTCCAAATGTGCTTTGCATTCACCGAACCCCTGATCCTGCCGCTGTTGGCGACCGAGTCACCGAAGTTTGTGGCGGGTTTCCTGGGGATCCTCAGTAGTACACCCAGCGAGGTGAACCTCGGCGCCATCCCTACGATAAATGGATTCCTTGCGGTTCTGTATCTGGTTGGCACCCTGCTGTTTGGCATCGCGATCTTCCGCGCCCGCATCCTATCGCGCGGGGCGGCTGGCCTGCTCGCCGTATCGGGGCCTCTGGCCATCGTCCTGACAATAATAGGGCACCCGATCAATCGGATCGCGGCAGTGCCGATGGGAATCGCCCTGATCTGGCTGGGATATTCGCTCTGGTCGGAGCAGCGTGTGCCAGCTTCGGAGCCTGCGTATGGCAAGGGAAGCCCCCAGCTCCGCCAGGCCGGAGCTGAGTAATGTCGCGTGAGACGGCACCGATGCGACACGCGGGCGTGTGGCCGCATGTCGCATCGGTGATCTCGATCATCAGCCCAAGGAGCTACCCATGAACACGAATGTCTCCGATGCAGGTCGAGGCCCGGCTGTGCCCCCGAAACCCAGAGCGCCGGCAAAGGTAGGTCAGGCACCGTGGGTCGTCGCCGCGCTGATACTGCTCAGCAGTATTCCGCTTGCCGGCGGCGCACACCGCTTGAGCCAACTGGCTGGCGGCACGGCGATCACGCCGGCCAACGCCCGGTTCTTCGCCTCGCCCCTGCCGGTGGTGCTGCACATTATCAGCGTCAGCCTCTATGCCATCCTAGGTGCGTTCCAGTTCGTCCCCGGCTTGCGCCGGCGGCGGCATGCATGGCACCGCATCGCCGGATGGCTGCTAATCCCCTGTAGTCTGATCGCCGCACTCTCCGGGTTGTGGATGACCCTGTTCTATCCCTGGCCGGTGGGCGACGGGGTGATCCTCTATGGCCTGCGGCTGCTCTTCGGGTCGGCGATGTTCCTCTCGATTCTCCTCGGTGTCGCTGCGATCTGGCAGCGAGACTTTGCCGCGCACGGCGACTGGATGCTACGTGGCTACGCGATCGGCATGGGCGCGGGCACGCAGGCACTCATCCTGATGGCCGGGGAAATGATCGCCGGCCCGCCGAGCGAGATCCTCCGTGCACTGCTGATGGGTGCCAGTTGGGTGATCAACCTCGCCGTGGCGGAATGGATCATCCGCAGACGGCCGGCCCGCCCGGCCCGCACCGCAGCAGCCGTTGTTTCCCATCTCTAGGGGCATGAGGCCGGTACCAACGAATCAACAAGAGAAGTTTCATTCTGCTGAAGGAGAGCATCAATGCCTGACGGAGTAGCCATTCGCGCCCAGGATCTGCAGAAGCAGTTCCGCACGGTCTCTGCGGTTCGTGGGGTAAGCTTTGAGGTTCGTGCAGGCGAGATCTTCAGCCTTCTGGGGCCGAACGGCGCAGGGAAGAGCACGACGATCTCAATGCTTTCGTGCCTGCTCCCGCCGACTCAGGGCGATGCCTCTGTCTATGGGCATTCCATTCGCCAGAGCCCTCAGCGTGTGAAGGCATGTCTTGGTGTTGTTCCTCAGGATATTGCCCTCTATCTGGATCTGTCTGCCCGCGAGAATCTGGAGTTCTGGGGCAAGATGTATGGACTGCGTGGCACCGCCCTGCGTCAGCGCGTGGCTGAGGTTCTGGAGATCATCGGCCTCACCGAGCGCCAGAAAGACACGGTCGGAACGTTTTCGGGCGGGATGAAGCGTCGGGTGAACATCGGGGCGGCCCTGCTGCACCGGCCGGACGTGATCATCATGGACGAGCCGACCGTGGGCATCGATCCGCAGAGCCGGCGGCACATCCTGGATAACGTCAAGGAACTGAACCGGCAGGGGATGACCGTTCTCTACACCACCCACTATATGGAAGAGGCTCAGGAACTTTCCCACCAGATCGCGATCATGGACCAGGGTAAGGTTATCGTCTGTGGCACCCACGCCGAGTTGATCCGACTCGTCGGCGAGCGAACCCGCCTCGATCTTACGCTGGATACCGAGGCTGATGCCCTGGTAGAGTGCTGGCGGGGCATTGCGGGTGTTCACAGCCTCTCGGCAGACCACGGCCGACTCACCTTACTGGTTGACGACAGCAACCTTGTCCTGCCGCGCCTGTTTGAGACTGCCTCACAGTTTGGAGTGCGTATCACCTCCGTCACGATCGAAGAGCCGAACCTCGAGGCGGTCTTTCTGCACCTGACCGGCAAAGCATTACGGGATTGACAATGAAGACGCTCACGATCGCTGCCAAAGATCTCACGCACATCTTCCAGAGCGTTTTCTCTCTGGTGATGATGTTCGGCGCTCCTCTGATGATCACCGGGCTGCTCTCCTTTGCCTTTGGCGGGCGAACCAGCGGAACCGGCACGTTCAATTTACCTGTGACCCGCGTTCAGGTGGTGAACCTTGACCAGCCCGATGGGGCCGCCCCCGGCTTCGCGGCAGGCAAGCTGCTGGTCGATGTTCTTCAGGGTCAATCCCTCTCCGACGTACTCGCGGTCACCCTCGTTTCTGACGAAGCCAGTGCGCGCACGGCGGTCGACGAGCAGCAGGCGGGTGTGGCAATCATCATCCCGCCTGACTTTACGGCAGCCGCCACCTCTCCCGATCGCAGCGCCGCCGTCGTCATCTACCGAGATCCTACGCGAACGATTGGTCCAGGCATCGTGAAGGACCTGGTTCGCCACGTTATGGATGGATTCTCGGGGGCGAAGATTGCCGGCCAGGTGACGGCGGACGGGCTGAGCGCGGCCGGAGCAGAGGCAGACCAGGCCCTCAAGGACACTATTGTTCATGAGTACACCGCCTGGCTCCAATCTGATGAGCATGGCGCCGAAGGTGCGGCGGTTCCCCGGCTGACAGTTGTCGCGCCCACCGGAGCGGCCCAGCCGAAGAGTCAGGGCGCGGACCTTATCGGCCCGATCATGGCGGGTATGCTGGTCTTTTTCGTCTTCTTTATGGGCGGGAACGGCGCGGAAAGCATCATCCGCGAAGCAGAGCAGGGCACCCTGGCGCGCCTGACCAGCACCCCGACATCCTTGGCAGCCATTCTCGGCGGCAAGTTCATTGGTGTCATAGTCTCCCTGTGTATCCAGGTTGCCGTCCTGGTGCTGGCATCGCTCCTCCTGTTTGGCATCCAGTGGGGCCAGGCTGCGACGGTCATTCTGGTCTCGCTCGGCCTGATTGTCGCATCGGCCGGCTTCGGAGTAATGCTGATGTCCCTCATCACGAGCTCCCGCCAGACCGGCCCGGTGCTCGGCGGGGTGATGACCCTGACGGGTATGCTGGGCGGCCTGTTCACAACGGCTATTCCCACTATCCCGGCAAGCTTTAATCGCGTGGCCCTGGTGACACCACAGGGCTGGGCGTTGCAGGGATGGAAGCTTGCTCTATCCGGCGCCGGGGTTGGCCAGACCCTCGTACCGGTGGTCGTGATGCTAGTGATGGGGTCTGCCTTCCTCGCCGTGGGTATCGTCCTCTTCCGCAGACGCTTTGCCTGATGCCTGATGCCTGATGCCTGATTGTGAGGATCATCATGCGTATCCTTGATATTGCCGCCAAAGATATCCAACAGATCCTGCGGGATGGGAAATCAGCGCTCTTCCTCCTGATTATGCCGGTGCTCTTTACCATCTTCTTTGGCCTGGTCTTTGGCCCCGTCATGAGCGGGGATCGTCAGCGCGACCCGCGCCTGCCCATCGGGCTGATCAACCAGGATCCGGGTGGGCAACTGAGCGACAGCTTGGAGGAGCTCATAGGACAGTCCGAGGTGATCCGCCCCATCCGCCTCGACCAGGAAGCGGCGGAGCAGGCAGTTGATCTCATCGAGAAGGGTGACCTGGTGGCTGTTGTTCGCGTTCCCGTCGGGTACAGCCAGACCGTCAGCGCCGACCAGCCGATCAGCCTGGAGGTGATCACGAATCAGCAGACGCCGTCGGGCCGGACGGCCCTCACCGCCCTTGATACCGTGACGGGGCGGCTGTTCGGCGCCGTAGAGAGCGCGCACATCAGTGTGGATGCCTACCAGTCTCGGATCGGGTTCGACGGTGACGCCGCCCGCCAGACTGCGTTCCAGGAGGCGTTTCAGCGTGCGGTTCTGGCCTGGAGCAATCCACCCCTTACGGTACAGGTCGAGCAGGCAACCGGAACGCCTGCTCCGGGCGGCCAGGGCGTCACCATCAACGGGTTCACCCAATCATCGGCGGGCATGATCGTGCAGTTCTCGGTCTTCGGCCTGATCACCTCGGCCATGCTCCTTGTCCTGGAGCGCAAGAACCGCTGCCTCCAGCGCCTGCTGACCACGCCGATCAGTCGCGCAGAAGTCATCGGCGGGCACCTCCTGGCCATGTTCCTGGTGGTCTTTGTCCAGGAAGCAATCCTGATCGTACTGGGCCAGTGTGCCTTCGGCGTAAACTATCTGCGCGAGCCGCTCGCCATTCTGATCATGATGCTGGCCCTGGCCTTCTGGGCGGCCTGCCTTGGCCTCCTGATCGGCACCCTGGCCGGGAAAGAAGACCAGGTCATCGTCCTCTGCCTCGTCGCCATGTTCCTCTTCTCCGCGCTGGGCGGCGCCTGGTTCCCGCTGGATGTGGCCGGCAAGGCATTCTCGTCCATTGGCCACGTGCTGCCGTCGGCCTGGGCGATGGATGGGTTCCAGAATATCATCCTGCGCGGAATGGGTTTCAGCTCGGTTCTGTTTCCGGCCGGTCTCTTACTGGTGTATGCACTGGCCTTCTTCGGGCTGGCGCTCTGGCGGTTCAAGTTCGAGTAGGGCACCGGGGAATCATCCTGTAACCACTTTCTCGGCTATCAGAAGTATCGGTCGTTTTTCTGAACACCATAGAGCAGGGATTCGCGCCTCGCTCTCACATCGGCAGAAGTACGTGGGGTAGGTAAGGATTCGCGACAAACGGGCCATATCGAACAAATGTGGCACATGTGGTCGTCGCGAATCGCACCCGCCCCGTCGTGTGCCCGTAGTCCCCCGTAGTCCCCCGTAGTCCCCCGTAGTCCCCCGTAGTCCCCCGTAGTCCCCCGTAGTCTGCCCGTCGTGTTCCCGTACACAATTCTCGTCTTCTCTCCGGAGAGACAGTCTCGGTCTCGGTGGCTATACTGAGGACACGAAACATCACAACAGACACAACGAAGCACACCATCTCACCACCACGATACACTCCGTCACTCGACCCACTGATATCCATCATCACATCCAGAAGGAACACGGTCATGCTGTACAAGAACACTCAACCCCGCCACGGCCAGCTCAATGGCAGCGTCCACACCCATCTGGATAGCTTCGATGGTATCACCCGCCGACAGGCTGAAGACCCGACGATGCACGCGCACGTGCATGAGTTCACCGACATCACATCCAAGAACACCATCGCAGCGGATACGAATGCTCAGGTTCGCGTAAGCTGGAGCATGTTTGGCGACCTGAACCCCTTCATCATGGGGACGTGGCACGTCAGTGCCGCCCTGGAGTCGCTACAGCCCGGCACGAAGGAACGGATTGCGCTGACCTCGGACACGACGATTGCCCTGACCCCTCGACACGGCCCGGTTGACTACGCCGCGTGGGTGAAAATCCCGGCCAATACGGTGACGTTCGACGAGGGTGAAGCGAGTAAATCATACCGGCTGGTTGTGACCGTCACCTACACTGCGCCGCGCTTTCCGATGGTTCCACTGACGAGCGGTGTTGAGGCTCTCTCCTTCCAATCGAACTTCGCCCTGATTGCGCCGATAACCTACCAGAAGGCCACGGGTCTTCCCGGTTCGGAGACCGACTGCGTAGACGGCCCCGAGCTTCAGTTCTACATCGTGACGTGAGGATCAGGATCGTGAGCTAGCGCACTACCGGCGACACATCTGACATGAGTACCCCACTGATGCCCCAAACAGTCGTGGAGTACTCATTTTCAGATCTGCGGGTTCACGGACAAGGTATGACTCCCTGGCCGTTTGAGGAGGTTGCCTTGTCCATGACTTGGTACCCACGTGACAAATGCACGAAAGTCCTCAATTGCCTCCAGGAAATGACCCGTGATCGTGCGAGTGATGCCGCGTGAGTCGCGGAATCCGCCATCATCTGGGGCAAGCGCGACGGCATGATCACATGCGCAGCCGACCATCTCCGCTTTACCAGCGAGAGTTCCTTGCCAACAGACGAGGTTCCATGCTTGCGCACGCTGCCGATCATCAGGGCCAAGTGGCAGGAGGTCGGTGTTGATTACCGCCGTAGCGTCGTCGATGTCCCCCGCACGAGCGGACGCTCTGACCGTATCGAGTAGCGCCTGAACCATGCTCTGATCACAGCGGAAACTCAGCGCAGGTTCGCTGGCGGGGTTCGCCCTCTAAAAAGCGCTGCCACTCCGGCTCATGCAGATTCCGTCCTACTATGGCGCAGGCATACGCACGAATGGAGGCAAGATCGAGTGTCCATAGGCGGATATCCCCATCCCATCCACCCGTCAACAGGGTCGTGCCCGATGGGTTGAAGGCCACGGTCCGAACACGCGGCACATGGCTATGGAAGCTGATTGGCTGGCGGATCGGATTGGTGAGATCCCAGATCAGGATGCTACGGTCATCATTTCCTACCGTTGCGAGGCGGTGGCTATCGGGGCTGAATGCCACGTCAACGACCGAGCCCTCGTGTCCGAGCAGAATCTGAGGGACAGCATTGCGCACCCTCCCCTCCGTAAGCTGCCAGAGCCGAATCTTCGTGTCATCACTTCCTGTCGCGAGCCACTGTCCATCAGGGCTGAAGGCCACCGCAACAACCGCCGCACCGTGATCAGAGAGGATCTCAACGGGGTCGGTCGCGTTAGTATCCTGCACGTCCCAGAGTCGGAGGGTACGGTCGCTGCTGCCGGTAACCAGCCAGCGCCCATCCGGGCTGAAGGCGATCACCTTTATGTTATCCGTGTGGCCCTTCAACGAGCGGACGAGCGTTGCTTCCCCCGTATCGGTGATGTGCCACAGCCGCACCACCTCATCCTCACCGCCTATCGCAAGCAGATCGCCGCTGGGATGAAAAGCGACGGCCTCTGGGTTACCCGTGCTGCCGGTTATCACGGTGGTCATACGCAGCGGATCAGCGGTGAGATCCCAGATCTGAACGCCGGTCTTTCCAACCGGCTCCAGGGGTTTATGCTGCACCACAAGGGCGAGCCAACGCGATGTGGGCTGGGCCGGGCTCAGCGCAACTGCCTGCGCCCAGCCATCTGGGGTGAGCAGTTCATGCGGCGGTTGCTTCATCCCCTGTGGGGACGCCTTCCAGAGAAGGGCCTTGCGCTCCCACGATGTCGTTGCGACAAGCCAGCGCTGGTCGGGGCTGAACACCAGATCATCAATGACGCCCGTCCCGCCATGCAGCACCATTGGCTCGCCGCTAGGAAAGGCGATGCTCCAGAGGCGCGCTGATTCTTCATTGCTGCTGGCTGACACCAGCCAGTTGCCGTAAGGGAAGAACACGACGCTGTTGACGTAGCTCTCGTGGCCATACAGCACCAGGGGGGAAGCGGCAGGGTTATCCCAATCCCACAGACGGATGGTCTTATCTTCGCTGCTCGTAACCAATTGACTCCCGTCGGGGCTAAACGCGAGGGAGGAGATCGCCTGGACATGGCCACTCAGCGTAAACATATCGGTCGGTTTTCTGGCCAGGGCGCTCCAAATATGGGCGGTGTTATCCCAGCCTGCGGTCGCAAGCCAGCGCCCATCCGAACTTATCGCCATAGCCCGAATGGCCGAGGCGTGGGCCTTTGTGCGAAAGAGTGGCTGAGTGGGATCGGCGGCGGCGGTGTCCCATGCCCAGAGCATACCGGCCTGATCGCCAGCGAAGAGCAGCGAGCCATTGACCTGGAAGGCAAGCACGCGCACCTCGTCATCGTGTTCCCCGAGGACGATGGGTGTTTGGTCGGGCTGGTCGAGGTGGTGAAGCCGGATGGTGCGATCAACGCTACCTGAGGCAAGCCAGCGGCCATCCGGGCTGAAGGCCAGGGCGGTGATGGCACAGCGCTGCCCGCCACGGTCGCTCCCTGGGCAACCGCGATCATTACTGAACAGTGCGACTGGCGCATCGGATGTCAGATCCCAGACCGCGACACGGCCTGTCTGTGTGCCAGCGGCGATCCAGCGCCCATCTCCCGTGCTGAAAGCAAGCGTGCTGATATCCGCGCCCATCGGGAGCGCCACACTTGCCGGTGCGTTGCCGTGGGTGGGGTCTGCGCTCGTGAGATTCCATAGGTGCAGCGTGTCATCGCTGCTGCCGCTGGCCAGCCATTTGCTATCGGGGCTGAAGGCGAGAGACGAAACCTGCTCCGTATGACCGCGAAGTACCAGCGGTGTGTGTAACAGATCCAGCGTTTGTGTGATGGGGCCGAGCGTGGTACTGAGTACGTCTGTTGACCAGAGCCTAATCGTTGTGTCCCAGCTCCCCGTAGCGAGCCAGCGGCCATCCGGACTGAATCGCACATCGGTGACGCCCCCGCTATGGCCAGCGAGCGGTGCGCCGCCAAGCGTTGCCAGTACCTGGTGGAGAGCACTCGCCGCCTCGGGCAGATGCACTGATGGCAGTCGCTCGGCGCGAGCCACGGCCTCCACTGCCAACAGGACACTGCGCTGGGGCTGGAGTTCAAGCTCGGTTATAGACTGAGCAGCGATCTGGCGAATCAGAGCAACCTGACGCTGGATCTCGGCAGCGGCCTGTGCGGTTCGTGCGGCATTCGCCTGATCCACTGCCTGTGCCTCAGCCGTTTGTGCCTGGTTCGCCGATTGCTCTGCATTCCCCAGAGCCGTGTTTGCCTGCCCATAGAAACTCCAAGCCACCCCAGCCAGGATTATCGCCACGACCCCGACCAGGCCCGCGATCCCCGCGAGGATGTGAATGCGTCGACTCTGCCATCGCTCGCGATCCTCGGACTCCCTGGCGATTCGGCATTCCGCCAGAAATGTCTGCTCGCCCTCGCTCAGTTCCATCTCAACCAAATTGCACTCAGCTTGCCGCAGTGCCTCGCCGCGCAGCAACAGGCCATCGGGTCGGTTGGCGCGATCCCACAGACGAGCCTGGCGCTGCAACGTGCTGAGGTGGGCCTCGAACCACGCGGCATTGTCCTGGCGCACCGGTGAAATCAGCCGGTCGTGGGCCAGTTCGTACCAGGTCGCTCCGCGCCGCTCTTCGGCCCGCAGGAGGTGTGTGTCTACCAACTGCCGAATGGCCGCGTTCGCTAACCCGCCGGTCGCATTCGGCGCACGTAGCACTTGGCCGCGCAGCCCGCTCTCAGTGATCAGATGCTCCTCGACCCAATCACGGATGCGTCGCTCACCCACGCCGCTCGCGTTCGCCGTCGCCGCGACATGCTCCGCGTAGTAGTCCCGCAGCGCCGTGTCCACATCGCCCGCCTCGGCCAGATCATCCACTGTGATCGAACCTTCGCTCCCCGTCCCCTGCCACCCGCCTCCTGCCTCCTGTCTCCTGCCTCCTGCCACCCGCTCCCACAGCCGGTAGCAGACCACTTGGAGTTGCACCGGCTCGATACTCTGGCCCAGCACCGTCTCGCTGCTGCCGTCAGGACGCTGCACGCTGGTCTGGCGGAGATCGTCCACCAGTCGGGTCGCCGCCGCGTCACTGAAGTCACCCCCCATCGCCCGCGCCGGCCCCTGCATCGCCTGACCAGCCTGCTCTGGGTCGAGCAGATCCAGTCGGTAGGTCGCCGCTAGTCGCGTGGGGATGGGCAGCAGGAAGGGCTTGAGCGCACCCAGGTAATCCTCGCGCAGGACAAACAGCGCCCAGCGGCGCGGGTTTTCTAGCAGCGCACCCACCTCGGAAACAAATACATCCTTGGCGGTGCGGTCGGCGGGGTCGGCGCTCAGGAGTTCCTCGAACTGGTCGAAGATCAGTACCTCCTCGCCATCGTCAGGGGCTGGGTTACGGGCCAGGTAATCGCTCAGGCTGAGGGTAGATAACTCGTCAGCGGTCAGCCGCTCGGCGGGCGGGCGGCCCTCGTCGAGGCTCAGCAAAGTTGCCACGCGGAAGCGGTTTGTCCCCACTCCCGCCGCCGCCTCCAGGCCCACTCGAATGACCGGGCGCACCAGGAAGTCGCGCTCGCGCAGGCGCGGGATGAGTCCGGCGCACACCAGCGAACTCTTACCCGCCCCGGACGGTGCATGCAACAGCACCAGCCGACGGGCCAGTAGCAGGTGGAAGAGCTTCTCGCGTTCGCGCTCACGCCCGAAGAAGCGGGCTGCCTCGTCCTCCTCAAAGGCCCGTGGGCCGACATAGGGATTTGTGGGACGCTCGTCGGATTGACTCATCGTGGTGCCTTCGGGATGCGGACGCCGCCAATAAAAACGTCCTCTGTGGTCTCAACGATCCCGCCACCAGTCTGCGCGGATGGCAGCGGCACACCCAGTTTCTTTGCCACACGGGGAAATAGCTCGCGCAGAAAATCCTCGGCGCTGCCCCAGTAGATGCTGATGTTGGTCTGGTACTGGAGCGCACTGGCCGCGCCGAAGTAGGTCTTGAGATACTCGCGGGCAGCCTGCGGGTTGAGCGACGTGCCCTCCTGCGGGTCAATCTGCACCGCGACGTGGGTGTAGCGCCGGCGGAGTTCCGACCCCGCTAGATTCATCACGCTCTGGAAGAGGACCCGGAAGTTCCAATCATCCAGGCGAAAGCCCAGGAAGAGCAGTGCGGTGTCCACCAGGGCACTGGCAACCTCCTCGGGCAAGAGATCCTGGTTGCGGGTGACGCCGATCAGGTAGCGGAAGTAGTCGTCCTCAGTCAGCACCAGCGACTCAGGGTCGTTGAGGCGTCCGAAGAGATGATAGACCAGCGGACGCTCCGGCGTGGGCGGATCGAGCCGCGCCTGCCGCAGTTCGCCGTGACGATTCCAGGGGCAGATCTGGAGTTGGGGAGCCTTCCCCGCCTCGTGCAGGGCGTCGGTGAGCAAGCGGTCGGGTGTGGCGCAGAGGAAGATCGGCAGGGGCAGACGGGCGAGAATGCGGTACATATCGTGAGGCTGGTGCGCCCGCCACTCGGCACCCACAGCGGCAAGCTGATCATCAAGCGTCCCCGGAGGCAGACCTGCGGCACCGACGCGACTGGCTAGGTTGGCGCGCAAAGCCGCCTCCAGTTCGTCGCGCATGAAATGGACATCCGCGTTCACCGCGAGGTACTGCGCCACCTGGGGCAGGTCATCGCGGGCGAAGGGAGCCAGGGGGAAATGATGCTGCGCGGCGAGGCTACGGGCCACATCGCGGGTTGAGCCAATCAGATGGTCGAGCAGACCCGGACCAAGAATGGGCGTGCAGCGACCCTGGGCGATACTACTAACAAGGGTCGGCCACTTCTTGAAATCATCGTCCTCGAAGCCCGGCTCGTACCAGATCCGCCCGCTGCGCAGGCGTGTGAAGAGGGCCGGTACCCACCAGTCAGGCTGGTCGGCAATCGTCTGACGAGCAGCGGCGAGGGCGCGGTCAATTCGCCCGTCGCGGTGCAATTCCTGAAAAAAAGCCGGTGCGAAGGTGGTGTTGGTCGCGATGCTGAGCGGTCCCTGCATGGCGATCACCGCAGGAATACCGGCGGTCGCCAATCGTGGGCCGAGGGATGCCAGGGCATTGTGGCTCCCGTCACCGGCGCTCTGACAACTGGATAGCAGCACGAGGCGCGGGCGAATGGGCAGATCCGCGATGTGCGCCACGACATCCTCACCCCGGATGCAGGTCACCCGGCCCTGCCCATCATCGAGAAAGATCTGGGGTTCGCCATCCACCATCGTCCCGTGGGCCACCAGATACAGGATGTCGTAGCCATCGCGCAGACGGCTGATGAGTGTTCGCAGACTGGCCTGGCCTGGTGCGGCCAGCACGGTGGTGGGAATCTTGCTCATGCCGGTGATCGCCACATGTCTCTCGACGTCCGCATCAATATGCGCCAGATTGAAGCGATCCAGTCCAGCGGGTGCGGAGATCACCACGAGGGCACGCAGATCGCCCTTGGCGCGCAGCGTCACCGGCTGCCAGTCGGCGCTGCCCAGGGCGCGGGTAAGCAGGATTTGCTCGCTGAGGGCGAGGGGCTGGTTGGTCTTCGGGTCGCGCAGAGTCTCCCAGCGGATGGCGTGCAACTCGGGGGCGTCGGGGGCAATTGCCAGACGCAGGCGCAGTGATATCCGGTCTCTCTGCGCCGCAGTGCGACACTCGGCGAATGCGGAGGCAAGGGCCGGATCGTCCAGGAGCATCTCCGTCAGCGCCCGCCCGTAGCCTACCGGATCGAGGGCCATCTCCTGGAGCCGATCCATCTCAAAGATGACGCAGACGGACTGTTGACCAAGCGGGCGCACATCGGCCTCGCTGCCGGGCTGGCTGAAGACGAGATCAACCGTGTAGCGTACGGCATCGCGGCGGTGCAGGCTGAGTTCTAGGTCGGCGGGGTCGTTCACCGTGTTCCCCTCGTCACTCTCTCGCACCAGAGGTGTCACCCGTAAGTATAGCGGATACGATGCAAGATGGGGACATAGGGAGGAGAGACCGTTACGTCCTGGGGACTACTGTGCCAAGGGCCTCAGAGGGCCAATGGAGCATCTGGCCGCGACAGAGTTGCGCCATCGGCAGGCTGGCCACATCGTAGCCGGCCAGTTCGAGGGGACACTTCCTGTTGAACGATAATTAGGCAATACCGCAAAAGTCACGCTGTAGCGGTTGGCGGCAGGGCCAACCACTCCTGCTCCAGTCGATCCATCTGCGCCGTGGTCTGTCGTGGTGAGCGCGTATGGAGGAGAAAGCGATTCCGATGCTGCCGTAGCCGTAGCCGCTCATCTGCGAGATCCGTTGGGGCAATCTGGCACAGCGCCTCTAGGCTGGCCGCTTCGGTCGGGGGATGGCCCAGGAGCTCCCAGGCATCGCTCCGATGCAGGATGCGTCGGGTGCGCCCTTTCTGTCCCGTGGTACGTAGGATGCGACTGTGCGTGGTGCGGAAGTGGCGTTCCATGTCATTGTTGGTGCGGGGGATGTCCGGGTGGTCATAGCAATGAAACAATCCTGGCCAATAGCTCCGACTGACCTTCCGCAAATGCTGCTGAAAGTCGATCAACAGCGGCGTGGTCACGTCCGGATCGAGCTGGTCGAGGCAGTCCTGCAACTGCTGGGCCACCTGCGCGGCCGTGGGAGCCGTTTCCGGTGCGGGCGCCAGGATCGCGCGGATCTGCGCCATCCAGGTTGCCCCCGTCTGGATCACGGCGGCGGTGGGCGCAACCTGGTTCACGGCGTCCTGAAGCCCACGCACGAGGTGGGCGAGTTGTGGGTTCTCCCGATGGGTCAGCCAGCGCTGGCCCCGGGTGATGAGTTCCTCCCGCCCGGCGACGAGCTCCATTCCGGCTAGGCGCAGCGGCGGACGGCCCTTGATGGTCAGCAGGTAGCGCGTGCGGCGAAGCACCTGGGTCACAATGGTAGCGGCGACCTGGGCATCTGGGTCGGCGCTTCCGACAGGAGGAACCGCTGCCGGTTCGGCGACCGGGCACACCGCTGGCGTGGGGAGTTCAGGGGCAGGGGTGCTCAGCGGAGGGGTGGTCGTCACCACGTCCGATGCCAGGTGTTCCGGTGGGGTGGTGATCGCTGCCGGCACGAGGGGCGATGGTGCGAGCAGCCCGGTCACGGTCAAGACGCCGGGATGGGTGGGTTCGGGCGGTTGGTCGTGCAGCAGCAGTGGCCCGAGGGAGAGTCGGACGGCCTGGCGCAGGGTGACGGTCAGCGCCGAATCCGCCTCGGCCAGCGGGTCGGCCAGATTGCGCAGGTAGTGGCTCTGGCAAAACTGGTGCGGGACGCTCGGCAGCACGGTCGCGATGGCCGGCACCAGCCCACGCTGCTTGTCGCTGACGATCACCCGAATCGGCCAGCTAAGATCGCGCAACGGCTGCAGGAAGCCCTCAAACGCCGCGTGATCCTGGCGGCTCAGCCAGCCACAGCGCAACACCACGCCGGTGAGCAGTTCCCGGATGCACCACAACTGGGGTTCGCCGCCTTCGGGGGCGAGGCCGTCGAGGGCGATCACCAGCCCGCCATGGCGTTCGACCGCCTGCGTCAGGCGTTCCCGGTGCTGCCGTTCGTGACAGGCCAGCAACGGGAGGTAGACATGCTGATAGAGGTGGCGCACCTGCGACTCCGCGATTTGGATCTGCGGGGTCAGGTCGGCATGGATCTCGGCGTAGGTGGCACAGCGCGTCTGACGGTGCCAGCCAATCCGCACGACCACATCATAGCTATAGGTCGTATACGGCACGGCCACCTGTTGCCCGGCGAGCGAGCGCAGCCGCATGGTGGAACCCGCACACTGCGGGTCGGCACAGCGCGCGGGACGGCTAGCGACCGCCTGAACCCCCGCCAGCGTCTGCACCGTTTTATCCCAGAGCAACGTGTTGACCAACATCAGCGACCCTCCGCAGACCGGGCAGGTGGATACTTCGGGATGGAAGATGATGCGCGCACTCGGATATAATCGCTTCGGGGTCTTCATCGGTTCCTCCTTTGTTTGGGTACGAACCGATGATACCCCTGTTTACGTCACAGCGTACCTTTTGCGGTACTGCATAATTAGATTTGCCGGTCGCGGGGCATCACGGGAGATGCGGAAGAGCCGACATTTAACACCAGCCGCTTGTGTTCACGCTCGCGCCGTACGGCGTCATCGATCTCGACCCGTTTCGGGTCGAACGCTTCGCGATGGGTCAGCAGATGGTACACCACCGGGCCACCTTATGGGCGGTCGCCACAATCGCCCGCTGTGGGCCATAACGCGCACAACTAGCCTAGGATCGCTATACGCCGAAAGTTGCAATACCTTCACTGTTGATCTCAAATTTAAAGATTGACTTGGTTTACATTAAATCGTTATAATTACCCTAAAACGCAATACCGCATAAGTCACGCTGTCATAGTGTCACGCTTCGCTTCGCTCAGCGTCCCAGCGATGGTGATGCACGCTGGGACACTTCGCTTCGCTCAGCGTGACAGTGTTACTTCTGCTCTACTGCCCTAAAACAATTAGCGAAACCGCTTAGTCTCTGCCATTCCCATCCGAAGCTCCAAGCAGAAACTCGTGCCAAGCCATGACATCTTCTCCCTATGCAAACCTGGAGATGACTATCACCCCCTCCGTCGAAGGGTTTGCACTCACACTGTGCCTAACGGGTTCTGTGAGAAATGTCCGCCACGGCCCTTTCGCAATGACACTTGACTCGAAAGAGTTACTTGCCTCGTGGCCCGACCCGGTGGCCTATGGTGCCACGCTGCGTACTGCTATTTTTGTCGGCGAGGCAGAGATTGCCTTCCGCGAGTGCTACGCTGCCACAACAGGGTCTGGGCAGAAGCTCCGCGTGCAGTTGCTGCTTCCCCGGAATCTCCAATCGCTGTACTGGGAGACTCTGCTATCTCCCTCCAGTAATCGGCCCATAGCGTGTGAGGGAGACCTGTTACTCTCGCGCTACCTCAGTGGCGATGGCTACCGGCCGGTACAGCTACGGCCAAAGGGCAAGATCCGTGCGCTGATCGCGGTGGCGGCCCCAATAAACGTCGCAAGCTACCGGCTGGCTGAGATCACGGCTGAAGCAGAAACTGCGCATGTTGTGTCGGCCCTGGAGTGCGTTAGCCATCGCTCCCTCGGCACCGCCGGAGGTCAGTTGGCCACCTGGGATTGCCTCTCTGACAACCTACGTGAGGGTTGCGACATCCTCTATCTGGTAGCCCACGGCAAGCTAATCAACGGGCAATCCTGGCTCTACTTGGTTGATGCCGAGAATCGGGTCGCCCTCCAGAGCGGCACAATGCTGGTAGATCTACTGCGGAGCCTTGACGAGCGCCGACCGCGCCTAGTCGTCCTAAGCTCTTGTGAGGGTGCGGGGGACGGCTACAGCGATGTGCTGTCCTCCCTCGGCCCACTGCTTGCTCAGGCCGGTGTGCCATCCGTGCTAGCCATGCAGGGCTCGTTCAGCATCGCTACTAACCAGCGCTTCGTACCCATCTTCTTCCGCGAACTCCTGCGCGATGGTGCCATTGACCGCGCCGTCAACGGGGCACGGCACGCCGTGCAGAATTACCCCGATTGGTGGATGCCCGTACTCTATACCAGCCTCACTCAGGGGGTGCTCTGGACAGAGGATGCGCAAGAACTACCAGCACTGTCTGCCCAAACAAATCATCTTCCAGGGAGCCAGCAGATGCCTAATATGTCACCATCTTCGCCTCCGCCTGCTGGAGAAGCAACCTCATCGGCTCATAGAACAACATCACAACCAGCTATCCACTTTGCCAACCGTAAAGAGGAAATTCAGAAAATCATGGAACTGGCGGATCTGAGGATCGAGCGCCCAGTTTATGTTAGCGCACCGTCCGGTTTCGGCAAAAGCGCACTACTCCAAGAAGTGTCTACTCGTTTTTTCGATAAGAACTATGACTGTGCCCTGGTCAAGGTGGATCGACATACTAACATCTATCAAATTGTGGATAAGCTCAGTACTCAATTAGGACTTCAGGCCGACGTAAGCGAGGAATATACACCCGTAAGGATGGCTCCAGGCGAGTTGTTTATAAGCCGCTGGAAGAAACGCTATAAAGAGATGTCCATTGAGAAAAAACATTTACCTGGCCTTGTCATCTTGGTCGATTTTGATGATATCCCTGCAAAGCACTTGACCGATGTGTTCACTGGGTCGTTCATCAAAGATTGCTGGGATAACCTGAAAAATTTGCAGGATCCACCTCATGTGTTCTTGATCATGGCCGGGCGTGCGATCGAGACCCTCGGCCTGCCGAATAACCCTGAGCCAATAGTACTTACACCATTCACCTACGAGTCAGTCAAAGAGACCGCGCAGATGTACCTGCCGGAGCAAAAAAAAGCCGATGTGGCCAAGGCAGCATCCCATGTGCTCTACCTAACCGGCGGCCACCCCGGGTGTATGGCCGAGTTACTGACGCAGTTTGATAAGCAGGGTCTTCTGCCGGATCGCTACTTTACGCCCGAGCAGGGCAACCACCTGTGGGATACGGTAATTCGCTTTGCTGCCGATGACTTTGAGCGAGAAATCAAAGAGAAGCTACCGAATCTGCACCATGTGGTCGAGGCGATCTGTGTCTTTCGCTACGTTGATTACGACATCCTCCAGAAGCATTGTGACATCTATAAGCCCCAGGGATGCGCTGACGGTGAACAACTCGCTGATAAACTGACCCAATCATACCTGTTCACGGGAGGGGCATATTTGTCCGATGGCATCGGCAGACAGCTTGTTACGCTAAAGCTCCGCTATGAGCACCCTGATCATTTCCGCACCCTCTGTTCGTCCGCTGCCGACATGTGCCTCCAACAGATCAGAGAAGGCACTGGTTCCAGCATGTGGGCACTCGAGTACCTCTTCCAGCGGCTTCAGGCTATGACCACTGCACATTTGGAGCGAGCCGATGACCGTAGTGAAGCGATGCTCGCATACCTGCATACAGAAGTCCCGCTGGTCGTCAAGGCTATCTACGAAATTCGTCCAAGGTGGCTGAATTTCCGTGATCTCATCCAGATCATCGATGAGAAATTGGGCGATGAGCGTTCACCGCAGTATGGCTTCTGGGAGTTCATTTTTCTCTTCAACTATCTCTTCCGCGCTGAGGAGTATGGCAACACACCGATTAAGGTGCTGCGCAAAGCCTTACTCGCCGAGCGTGATCACTATAACCCGGCTACGATGAACAAGGGGTAATCCTGATGCCTACGCCTGTGACATTTATTGGGCGAGAGACCGAACTAGTGGCTATTCGCCGCCTGCTGCTAGATTTTGGCACATCGCGATTCCTGTTCATCAGCGGCGACGGCGGCATCGGTAAAACGAGGCTACTTAAAGAGTTGCGTGATCGCATCAAATCGGGGCGCTTCGAGCCGGACAATCTTTACGCTAACCACCGCATCGCACTGGTACAGGAGTTCACCGACTCCGAGTGGTCACACGAGTTTTATCGCGGTGTCAAGGCTATGGCCTACGAACTTGGTGTCACCTTGGAGTCTACCGACGCGCGGTATGACCCGATACGTATGGCTGAGCAGCTTGCCCAGCAGATTGACACACAGCCTGATGCGATCATCGTAAGTCTGGGGTCGTACGATGAAGTGGAAGCTCAGATCCGTCGGGCAATTGACTTGGACATTCCGGTGCTGACCTTCGATACACATATCGAATCGATCGAAGGTAAGACCGTTAAGGTCTTTCAGGATGATCTCAATGGCCTTCAGTTGGTTAGCACATTAATGCTGAAACAGATCAACTACCGCGGAAACGTCGCCGTCGTCTGGACGCCCGAAAACCTGCTTCAGCAGCGCCGCAGGGGTGATCTGAGCCGCCTTCTGGTCAACTATAACCTTGTCAATGTTATCGATGTTTACTGTGAGATGAGCCAACACTCTCATGAGAGCGCTGCAGAGCAGATCCGCGCCCACATAGAACTGTACCCTGACACGAAGGCTGTCTGGTGCATTTTCGATGAGTATGCTCGTGGCGTAGTACAAACCCTGGTCAATATAGACCGCACAGACATCAAGGTGTACAGCTTTGATCTCTGCCCCTCGGACAAAAAACTAATGCTCATGGATGATAGCCCCTGGCGAGCAACAGCTGCGATTGATCCTGTTGAAGCTGGACGCCTCCTTGTACGGTTAGCGCTCAAGCAGGCTATCACAAATTCCACCCCTGGCGAACACTACTACTCACTCCCTCTCGAACTTGTCACGCAAGAAAGTCTGGTCGCATCCGGTGATAGCCAGTGGAGATGGCATCACACAGATTTGATTGGTTGGAGTTCAGAGCTACACGCGATTGCGGCCCATATTCGGGTTCATGCTGCGTCACTCTACACCTTGAGTGATGTCATCGATTTCGCCGATCCCGATCTTGTTATCGAAGGAAACCTAGAGCAGCGGTTAGCCGATGTCACTGCGGGTACGGCACCCGATTCACTGGCGATGAATCTGCATCAACTCACCGTACAGTCACGGCTTTTGCAGACCGATGCCACAGAGCGGCAGCGTGAGCAGGTGCATCGGGATCTTGTCAGCGCGATCAATAAGCGCACCCACGATCAGCGACTGCTACTGTGCTTTGATACAACGGAGCGCGCCGGAAAAGATCTACTGAATCAGGATCTCATCAAAATGCTCTGCGCGTTCGAGAACACCGTTGTAGTCTTTGCCGGGCGCCCAGACGGCGCAATGATGGAGAGTCTGGCGACACAAATTGAACACCAAAAACAATCTGATACTGAGATCATCTTCCTGAATCTACAGCCCTTTGATCTCAACTTTAGTCAGCAGTACCTCAGTGAGAAGCAGCGCACAATGCCGCTTCAGCTATCTGACGATCTGGCCGACACGCTCGCCATGCTTGCACTAGGCAAGCCCATCTTGCTCGACCTAGCGATCGAATATGTCTTCCGCAAGATTCAGCTCGACCCACTGCCGGATCGTCAGATACTTGCGGCAATGTCGCCAGCGCAACTCAGGGTCGCCGCGACTTCATTTGAGAGCAACCTGGTGCAGCATATCCGTCGGCTGCGCAACCGCATGGATCGCATGGTGCTCCGTCTATCGCTGATTGCCCCGCTCTCCGTCGAAGCAATCGCCGCTCTGTTCCAAACCTCACCCGATGATGCACAGGCACTGTTTGACGAGGCGAGAACCTACGCCTTCATCCGCGAAGTCTCGCGCTACGGTGGCACAGAAATTGAACTCCACGATGAGATGAAGCGGCTGATCGGAACCTATCTCTGGGCAGGTTTTGATCCCGATGGCTCACAGCGGTGCCGTGAACACCAGCGGGCAGTGCAGTTCTATCGTAACCAGGATAGCCAATTGAACGAGAAGATCAAGGACTACACAGTTCAGATCGGCAATCTAGATCGTGAGATCAGCGCACAAGAGGCGCAGCCATCATCCGATGATAGCCAACGCAATACGTTGCGTGCGCGACAGCTCCGGCTCACTATCGAGCGCCGTGCAACGCGTAACCGCCGTCAGGCTGTCACCGAGGCATGGGTTTTTCATATGTTCGAGTCGAACGATACGCAGGCATTTGCAACTTGGAGTGAGATCGTGGATCAGGTGCGCGGAGGGAAGCACTTTAGCCTTACCTTACGGCTCTGCAAAAGCATCGATGCCTACAAGAGTCAGTTCACGAACGACCAGCAGTACGAATATCAGTTTCGCTACGCCCGTGCTCTGCTCGATACCGGCAAGGCTGAGGACAGTACAAAGCAGTTCGAGTCGTTGCTGTACGGCCTTTCCCGCAGCAAAGATCGCCGCTTGACGATCTATAACATGCTCGGCGCGGCGTATCTGCGCCTTGGCCTTCCCGCGAAGGCCAGAAACTATCAGCAGCGATGTCTGAAGCTGATTGCCCCTGAACAAAAGGGCCATCGGGCTGCAGTACTCAATCAGATTGGCTACTGCTATCGTCTCCAGGAGGACGAGAAGCCGAGCTATCGGAAATTAGCCCAAAAGCATTACGAAGATGTGCGCACGCTAGCCACCGAGGCCCAAAGCGCATCGACTGGCATTGAGCAGCGACGCTACCTGCGGCTGATCGCGAGTACGAACAATAACCTTGGCTATCTCTACGGCCTGAATCGCGACTATGACCGCGCCGAGACCATGATCAACCAAGCGATCACGATTTGGTGCGAGATGGGCGAGGAGGCGGAGAGTGCCCGCGGCGAGACAACACTCGGCATCCTAACCCGCGATCGTGGCTACTATGCGCAGTCGCGCCGCCATCTCGAACATGCAATTGCGCTGCTTCCCACAACTGATAGAAGTGATATGCATTGCCAGGCGTACTTCCAACTTGGCTGGACCGAGTGGTTTGACGCGGTTGACCGCACTGATGCGGTGAGTCTGACAGGACTCCAGTTGGCCGAACGACTCCTACGACACAGCCTTGAGTTAGCCCAGGAACATGAAATCAGGAGCGCCGAGCCAGGCATCTACCACCAGTTAGCCAGCGTACTCTGGCGCTTGGGCCGTGAGAGCAGTGATACCACCCGATGTGAGGACGCTCGTGCGCTTAACAAGATAGCGTTTCATCTGAGCGAAGAACTGGGCGATCATCGCTACTATGTGGATAGCCTGCTCGGCGAGGCCGAGTTTGATCTCGACCTCGATAACGATCGCCATATGGCAGAATATGCCAGTCTTTTGGACATCTACGAGCAACGGGGGTTGATCTTCCCGCTTTACTATGGGTGGATGCACCGCATCCGTGCTGAATTTGCCCTTCGTCACGGGGAATATCAACAGGCATTTGAACTCTATGCCAGTGGCATCGCGTTGATCAATGAACACGGTGGATTCGGCCCCTACACCGTCGAGAAGGAGCTACGCCAGCTTGCACAGAAGCTGCGCCAACTGTCGCAAGCAGAGGCAGAGCAGTACCTCCAACTGATGCTTATCAAATGGGAAGAACAGACGTATAAAGGGTCCCAAATCAATCGGTACGACCTTGTGTTCTGGTGCCAAAACGAGCTACAGCAAACAAAGCTTCGGATTAAAGCACAAGGATGACGAACTTCATGGAAAAGCCGCAAGCTGCACTTCCAGTCATCCTCTATAGCGACGACGTATCGCCTCAGCCAGCCGGACAATGTGATTGCGACGGCGGGGATTGCGCATGCAGCCTCCCCTCCATATCATCGTTGCCGGACGGATCACAACCGACATGGCCACATCCCAATCAGCTCACACTATCGCTAGGCTCACAGCAGCAACTACTCCATGATGGGCACAGCCTCGTGTATGGTCCATTTCACCGGCCAGTTATCCTTAACGAGCACGCGGCGAACATCTACACTGCCTTCACCCAGCCTGAGCGCACTCTCGCGATCCTACAAAGCTGTTCCGAACGCTATGGCACCGAGCAGGTAGAACCAACTGTTCGCGCCATGCATGTACGGGGGTTGCTCCATCGTGCGGGAGAACAGCCAACCCTTATGCATCAACCGCAGACGTTGAGCGTCTGGATGCACGTGACCGACCGCTGCAATCTGCGCTGCGACTACTGCTACCTGCCCCACCTGCATCACGATATGTCGATCACCACAGGGCGTGCGGCGATCGATGCGGCCCTGCGCTCAGCGGTAGCTCACGGCTACCCGGTGCTGAAGCTGAAGTACGCTGGCGGTGAGCCGCTGCTCCACTTTGATACCGTATTGTGCCTCCATCAGTATGCACTTGCGCAGGGTGCGGCGCGAGGTGTTACCATCGACGGAGTTGTACTCAGCAATGGCACTCTGCTCAGTCCCGAAAGAGCCCAGGCGCTACGCGACCTCGGCCTGCACCTGATGGTGTCTGTTGATGGCATCGGCTATACCCACGATGCACAACGACGCTACGCCGGCGGACACGGATCCTTCGTCGATGTGGCCCGTGCCGTTGATGTGGCTATCAAGAGTGGCCTTGTGCCCGACATCTCGATCACGGCGACCGGGAAGAGCGCAGGGCATCTACCGGAGGTTGTGGCCTGGGCTCTTGAACGCAACCTACCATTCAGCCTCAATTTCTACCGCGAGAATGAGCTATCGGCGTCTTTTCACGATCTACAGATAGAAGAACAGACGATTATCGCCGGGATGCTAGCGGCGTACGCAGTGATCGAGCGTGTCGTCCCCCGCCGTAGTTTGCTCAGTTCATTGATTGACCGGGCGAATCTTGCGAGACCACATCTAAAAACCTGCGGGGTCGGCGATAGCTATATGGTCTTTGACCATCAAGGGCGTGTTGCAAAATGCCAGATGCAGATCCGTCAGCCGATCACAACGGTAGCGGCTCAAGACCCCCTCGCATTAGTACGGGCCGATCAGACAAGTTTACAGAATCTCTCTGTTGAAGAAAAAGAGGGATGTAAGAGCTGCGAATGGAAATACTGGTGTGCTGGGGGTTGCCCGCTCGACACATTCCGGGCCACCAGGCGCTACGATGTCAAATCGCCACGCTGTAACATCTACAAGGCTCTATACCCCCAGGCGATGAAGATCGAGGGGCTGCGGATTCTACGCTACGGGCTTAGCTTAGACTTCTCGTCCTATAGCTAAGTACTCGACTGTTGTGTTTAGATCATGACGACACCGTCAGGGACTCACGTCTCGCCCTCACATCGGCAGATCTGAACTGAAGGTTCACGAGCGCTGAGGCGTCTCAATGCCTCGGCTCTGGCCGGTTCTTCATTCAGATCTGCCGATGTGAGGACGAGGCGCATGCCTTCATCGAGGGTCTCGTCAGGATTTGCGGCAAACGGGCCATTGCAACCAAAAGGTCTCTTTTCCCTCCAGTTTTCCCCTCCCCCGCCTCCTTATCGGTCGAGTTCACCGGATTAACTCCCCCCCATAACTCGTCCGATAAGGAGCCTCATCCGATAAGATCCGCCTTCTGTCCGTGCGCCACGAGGCGATCCCTATCCCTTGCCGCCGTTTTTTCCTTGCTCGTCTCTGCATCAATCCTGTACGTGGAGCCGCACGGCCGGGTCGCCCAGCAAACTGTATCCACGTGCGTCGCTGAATGCGGCCCAGCGCGGCCCAATTCCTTCAAGCCCAAAGTTTTGGCTTCCATTCGCAGCCGCAAAGCGGTAGCTGTCTAGGAGTTCGGTCAGATCCATCGCCGTCTGCCCCTGGCGTGTGTTGAACTGGTCGGTCGCCTCTCCCAGGCGTTTGCCGTCGAGGATACTACCAAGCAGATCCTCAAATGCCTGGGACTGTCCGGGAACCTTCTGCATCTCGTCGCGGAAACTGTAGCTCCACGCCCGATCAACATGGCCGAGCACCGCCAGTGCACCTCGCTCAAGGAGCCGCTGCGGCAGTTGGGCTACAAATGGATACGGCGCAATCTCTTGGCGTGCCTTGTCACGTTCGAAGCGAAACTGCTCGTGGGATGGGCAGCCGAGGCCGAAGCAGGCGAAACAGACCGCCACCAGCCCCGCCACATCCGTCGCCGCCGGCAGATCCGCGCCGGCCAACCAGTGCGCCCGATGGGGAAGATCCAGTTCATCCCAATCCTGGCAAAGCAGCGCGCCCTGCTGCATGATCTGATCCGGGTGGCCGGGCGGCAGGTCAATGCCGTGGGTGGCGCTGAAGAGCAGAGCGGGCCGTCCAGTATTTGCCGTCCCGGTGAGCAGCCCCTCCAGAGCGAATCGAGTCGCCCGCGCTTCGGTCATGTCGTGGGCGGTAAACCCAAAGCGGGTGGACACCGGTTCGCGGCCATTCTCTCCGCGCAGCAGCGGGCCGACCAACTCGGTGGCGATCAGCTTCGTCGAGGGGTCATTGGGATGGTGCGTTGCGAAGTAGGCGACCGAGCGTCTGGTGGCGGCACTTCGCCGTGCTCAAGCGCCACCAGACGCTCGGCGTAGGCGGTGTAGGCGTCGTAGCGGTGGTTACCCTGGGCGCCGGTGAAGCAGAGCCGTCCCACGCCCCAGTAGAAATCCAGGTCGTACTGGACAATACCTTCGCCAAAAACTGACCGTGAACGCGCATGGCTTTTGTGGTACCGTTGCGTGATTACAACGCGACAACGGAAGAACCACAAAAGCCATGGACGCTATTCTATCACTCGTGCTCTGCCTCCATCCTGCGGTGACGATGACCACGGTACGTCAATTGAGCCGAATTGTGTTGGCGATGCTCGCGATGACGGGACGAATCACCATGTTGGGCCTTTCCCGTTGGACAGGTGACGGTGGCAGCTATCGCACCATTCAGCGCTTCTTTCACACGACCTTGCCGTGGGCGGCGATCCTCTGGTGCTTCGTATGTACCCATTTGCTCACCCCGGGTGAGGACGTGCTGCTGATCGGCGATGAATGTGTCACGACCAAAGCGGGGACGGAGACGTATGGGGTGGATCGTTTCTTCTCCAGCATCGCTGGGAAACCCGTGCCGGGGGTCGCGCTGTTCGCGCTCGCCCTGGTCAGTCGGCGCGACCGGCAGGCGTTCCCCGTTGCGCTTGAGCAGGTGGTGCGGGAGCCGGTCACGGCACCCACCCCACGTCCGGCTCCCGCCAAGCGGAAGCCTGGGCGTCCGAAGGGGAGCAGCACGCAGGCCAAAGCCGATGCGCCGTTGAACGCCGAACACACCCGCATCAGTACGATGATTCAGGGCCTCTTGGCCCGCATCCGTCCGTACGTCACCGTGACCTATCTGGTGCTTGATGGACATTTTGGCAATCAGAATGCCGCGCTGATGGCCCGTCGGCTCGGTTTGCACCTGATCTCCAAAGTGCGGAACGATTCCGCCCTGTATTATCCCTATGATGGCCCCTACGCCGGACGTGGCCCGCGTCGAATCTACGGCGACCGGATCGACCCGACCGCCATCCCGGAGCGCTTCCTGAAACAAACGACGGTCGAGGATGGTGTTGAGACGCGGATGTATCAGATTGAGGCCCGACATGAGACGTTTGACCAACCGCTGAACGTGGTCGTCATCGTTAAGCGGCATCTGACGACGGGCAAGCAGGCCCATGTCTACCTCTTCAGTACGGATCATACGTTGGCCTGGGATGTCCTTCGTGACGACTACCACGTGCGGTTCCCGATCGAATTCGTGTTCCGCGATGCCAAGCAATACTGGGGCTTGGATGACTTCATGGTCGTTAAAGAAACCGCCGTCACGAATGCCATGAACCTCGCCTTCTTCATGGTGAACCTCAGTCGTCGTCTCATGCGGGATCGCCGGGATACGGATCCGAACCGTAGCGTGCTGGATCTCAAGGCGCACTACCGAGGGCTTTCCTATGCCGAGGAATTGATTAAACTCCTTCCGGAAAAACCAGAGCCGGGTTTATTGCGTCGGCTTCTGGCGCAGGTCACGGGGCTTGGGCGTATCCATCCGCTTCCCGCTGACCGGCTCACCGGATAATTGGCGAAGGTATTGCCCATGTGGAACGGATATGATGCGCTTTATCCCCTTCTTCATCCCCTGATATGGATCGGATATGAAAGAGCCTCCTGCGGGTTCCTGTGATAGGACACCCATGACCATCCTCACAATACCTTCACCAAAACTGACCGCGAACAAAAATGACTTCTTCACGGGGCTTGGGCGTATCCATCCGTTCCCTGCTGAGCCATCATCCGGATAAGTGGCGAAGATAGTAAAGGCTATTCCGATTTGCAGAATGACCGCATCACAAAGCCGTAAAGTCAGAACCGTACATAATTTCGCTCACATCACGTTTAGCTCTCTCTAAAGCGTTAAATCGCAACTTGACAAAACAAATCGGAATAACCTTTAGTGTCTGTTAGATCGGCGTTCCGGGAAGGGGCCGCAGGCCCCTTCCCAGAACGCGCTCCCTCACACGTTGGTTCTATCTAAAACAAATCCTTCAGGTAGGGCTTGAGGAGGCGATAGATCACCACCAGGATAAGCACGCTCACTGCCAGCGACAGAGCTGCTTCGGGCGAGAAGCCCTTGCTGGTGACGCCCAGTACCGTGCCCGATGAGGGCGGGTGCAGCGTACGGGTGATGGCCAGCAACACCACCGAAAGTCCGACCGCGATGGCCGAGACCACCTCTGAGTGGGGAAAGAACGAGCATCCGAAGGCGATCAGCATCCCGATCAGATGGCCGACGATCACATTCTTGGTGCTAGCTGCTGTACTCGTCGGTGTGGCAAAGAGGTTGAAGATCGTGCCGCCGATAGAGGAGACCAGACCCAAGTGCTGCCAGTCCAGGAGCCGGAAGACCAGGAGCATTGCTATGACAATCAAGAGACCCTGGAAGATGTAGTGCTTCCAGTTCCGCGATCCATCGCGTAGCTCCGCAGACAGGTTGCTCAGTGGGGTGTGGAATGTCAGATGCATGGATGTTCTCTCCCTCTCGTGTGTGTCTGATTACGGTGTTTCAGATGCCGCTTTGGGTGTTGTTTAGCGGCTTCGAAGAAAGACACACGAGAGAGTTGGTTTTTTGGCGTGACGATCAGCCCAATGTGCCGAGGAATGAGCAGCGCCCTTGCATCTTGTAGAGATGCAAGGGCGCTGAGTCCGACAAGGGGAGATCTAGCGTCTGATCAGCGGTAAGAATACAGAGGGAATATCCTGAAGCGGAGTCTGTGGCCCTGGCAGCGGCTCCGGCAGTCCGGTCGGCACAGTTTTCTCTAGGAAACTGCTCCAGCGTGAACTGATGGCGAACTCAAATTGTTGTGTCCCAGCCGTCGCCGCCCCTTGAAGGGACGCCACGCCGCTGCGCTGGCCCGCGTAGATCTCGAAGGCCAGCGGGTTCGTCGCCAGCGGGTAGTAGATCGACACGCCGTGAGTCCCGGTCAGATCAACATAGACCGTGGATTTATTTGTGATCCGATAAGTACCGCTACGGAAGCGATTATCGAGGATCAGACCATAGGGCGAGGTCAGTTTTAGCTCGTTGATCAGCGCATTCGCCCAGGACTCAACCGCAGGAACCTCCTTTTGCACGTTGTCCGCCCAGTCGAGCAGGTCTACATAGACATCGGTGTTGGTATTGCGATAGTCACCGTTGCTCTCGAAGGTCTGGCTGCTTTGGCGGATCTCCGCCAGCTTCTGCGTGGTCAGTTGGCCATTCTCGATCAGTGCATTCAACTCTGCCGCCAGCCGGTCGACAGCGGCGAACATCGGTTCGACCCGCTGGGTATTCAGGGCCGCAATCGTGAAGGGGTGATAATCATCTTTGGCAAACTCGGCGTACGTTCTGGTAATGCCCAACGCCAGATCCTGCGGAGTGGTGGTCTCGCTCACCAGATCCTTGTACTCGTTGTAGGCAAAGTAGCTCCAGGACAGGTACTGTGAGGCAATCATGATCGATACCCGATCGCGTACCTCATAGGCAACCTCCAACAAATTCATCGAGCAGGCGTCCAGGTGCAGGATGTCTATCGGTTTAAGACCCGGTGTGTTCAGAGCCTGTCCCAGTTCTTGGATCGTGAGATAGGCACCGCCGTTCGGGTCGCTGGTTTTGTCCCAGGCAATACCTTGCAGTCCCTGGCCGTGGTTGGCAACTGCCAAGTAGTAGTGTGGCACGACGATGTTGGTCTGGCCCCAGCGGATGAAATCCGCCAGGGTTGCTGGGTCGTCCATCGTTTGCTCAGGGTAAGATTTGTCCTCAACTAGGGGGAGGCCCCCGCTGGGGTTGGCGCGGATCACGATACGGCGTGTGTCATTATTTTTTGGGCCGTCGATCTGCACTGCAATCTCCACCAAGCGGTTGCTCATGTGGCTGCGCATCTCGTTGATCACCGTATTATAGTTATTGAGCAGATTACTACCCTGTCCGTAATCGCCATCCAGATAGAGCAGCATGCCCCAATGCACCTGTGCGGGGGCGTTGACCGTCACAAACTCGCTGGTCGGCTCAGACCACAGGCCCTCGCTATCTTGCACGCGCAGGCTGATCTGGTGGACGCCGGGACTCAGACTTTCGGCGGTGCGACTGAGTGTGGCGGATGTGCTGATCACGCCATCAATGCTGGATGTCCACTCATAGGCGCTGATCTGCGGCGTCTCATCACTGTCCTGTCCCAAGCCCTGTATCTCTAGCGTATCGCCGGGATCAAGCGTCACCCCCGAGAGATGCTGGATCGTCGCGATTGGGTCGGTGTAGGTCATCGGGCGGAAGATTTGAATGCGGTCATTCACCGTATCCGCAACGTAGACCTTGCCGACCTGATTTGTTGTGACTCCCCAGGGTGTGTTGAACTGACCAAGGGCGCTACCGGAAACGCCCCAACTGGACAGCCAGACCCCGGCGCTCGTAAACTTCTGGATGCGGTGATTGCCCGAGTCGGTGACGTAGACATTGTCGCTGCTATCAATGGTTACATCGGTCGGGCTAGAGAATAGTCCGCGTGCAGAACCGCCACCGCCCCAGGTTATCAGTAACGTCCCGTTGCGGTCGAACTTCTGGATGCGGTGGTTATCCTTATCGACGACATAGACATTGCTGTTGTGGTCAACCGCAACGCTCCAGGGGTAGTTGAACTGGCCCGGCCCACTGCCGAGGCTACCCCAACTGGACAGCCACACCCCGGCACTCGTAAACTTTTGGATGCGGTGGTTATAGGTGTCTGCAACGTAGAAAAGATTGTTGACCTGATCAGCCGCCACGCCGACGGGGAAGGAGAATTGCCCATTGCCCGTGCCGTTACTCCCCCAGCTTGCAAGCGGGTTCCCATTACTATCGAGCTTCTGGATGCGATGGTTGTTTGTATCGGCGACATAGAAAGTACCTATGCCAGCAAGGACAATTCGGTGGGGATGATTAAAATTGCCAATGGCGGCCCCGGCAGCACCCCAGTTTGCAAGCCACTCGCCAGTGGCGCTCAGTATCTCGATCCGATGATGGTGGGTGTCCATAATATAAATCGTGCCATCGGGACCAACAACAAGCCCCTTGGGCCATAAAAACTGTCCATTGCCCTGCCCGGTCGTGCCCCAGTCTGCTAACACAACACCGCTGCTGCTGAATTTTCGGATGTGGTTACCGTATGATTCTGAGACATAAACATCACCACCCGAGTCAACCATCACCCCTTGCGGGTCGAGAAACTGCACGCTGGAACCATTGCCACCCCAGGTTGTCAGCACCGTGCCAGCGGGGCTAAGCTTTACGACTCGATGGAAACGGATATCAGAGACGTAGATCGCGCCATCGGCACCGACGGCAATGGCATAGGGATCTCCAAGCAGAACGCTGCCACTGTCGGGAGGTATGATCCAGCTCGCCAGCCACGTACCCTCGCTACTGAATTTCTGGACACGATTATTTCCTGCATCGGTGACATACACGTTGCCGCTGGTGTCAACGGCAACGCCTCTGGGTGCAAGAAATTGGCTTTGGTTGCTGCCACCTGTGCCCCAACTCTTTAGCCATGTGCCATCCCCATCAAACTTCTGGATGCGGTTGTTGGAGGTGTCCACCACATACACATTGCCATACAGATCAATCGCAATGCCCATGGGGTAGTTTAACTGACCATTCGCACTCCCTAGCCCGCCCCAGGTTGTGAGCCACATTCCTTGTCTGGTAAACTTCTGGATGCGATGATTACGGGTGTCGGTAACGTAGATATTGTCGCTGGCGTCAATCGCAATCCCCAGAGGATAAGAAAACTCTCCCGGCAGGTTGCCGAGCGTCCCCCACGAAAGTAGAACTTGGTACTTGGCATCAAAGACCTGCACGCGCGCGTTCTGGGAGTCGACAACGTAGACATTCCCGCTGCTGTCGATGGCCATACCCCTGGACTCATTCAACTTCCCTGTCTCGGCCTGGCCCCAGATCTGCTGATCGACGATATAGTCGTCGGCCTGGTTGCGGGACAGCACCACATCCACCTGCTGGCTGCCGGGCAGAGTCTTGTAGGTCAGGCTGCGCTCGTGGCTGCTATAGCGTGCGGTGACGGTGATGATCTCACCGGCATGGATCGCCAGCGGGGATTCGTCTAGACTGGCCTGATAGTAGGGGCGCGGCTCAACCCCGCTGTGAACCTGCGTGATCAGCGTGACCTGATCGCCGCGCGGACTCTGCACCTGCACCTCGGCCCCGGCGATGGCCTGGCCGTCCATAAAGACGAAGCCGCTCAGGCAGCAGGCCGGCTCGGGCATACCCGGAGGGGTAACTTTGGTGCAGCCGCGCGGCAGTGGCTCGATATTGGGAGTCGGAATCGTCGTCTCCGTTGGCGGGACGACCGGTGAATTGGTTGGGGGGCTGGTTCGCGTTGGAGTACTGGTTGGCGTATTGGTTGGGGTGCTGGTTCGGGTTGGGGTACTCGTACTCGTCGGGGTATTGGTCGGGGTATTGGTCGGGATTTTCGTACTCGTCGGGGTATTGGTCGGGGTACTCGTATTGGTCGAGGTACTCGTACTCGTCGGGGTATTGGTCGGGGTACTCGTATTGGTCGAGGTACTCGTACTCGTCGGGGT
>CAIXLU010000206.1 GCA_903920315.1 uncultured Oscillochloris sp. | reverse complement strand
GGGCCAAGCCCTCGCGCCCACGCTCTTCCTTTTTTTTATCCCTCACTCTTCAAGAAGAGCGCGCCGAGGGGCGGCAGAGTCAGGCTGAGCGACTGGCTGTGACCGTGGACGTGTGTGGGGTCGGCCATAACGCCGCCTGCATTGCCGAGGCCGCTGCCCCAATACTCGCCGCCGTCGCTGTTAAGCAGTTCACGCCACCAGCCACCGCGTGGCACACCAATGCGGTAGTCAGACCGCACCACCGGGGTGGCGTTGATCACCACCAGGATGATGTCGCCGGTACTCTTGCCTCTGCGCAAGAAGCTGTAGACGCTGCTGTCGCTATCGCTGGCGTCAACCCACTCGAAGCCAGCCGGCTCACAGTCGAGTTCGTGCAGGGCCGGCTCGTTGACATAGAGCCGGTTCAGGTCGCCCACCAGTTGCTGGATGCCCATGTTCGAGGGAAACTCCAGCAGGTGCCAGTCTAGGCTGCTATCGTGATTCCACTCGCGCCACTGGCCGAACTCAGCGCCCATGAACATCAGTTTCTTACCGGGCTGGGCGTACATGTAGCTGAAGAGCAGGCGCATGTTGGCAAACTTCTGCCATAGGTCGCCCGACATCTTATCCATCAGTGAGCCCTTGCCATGCACCACCTCGTCGTGCGAGAGCGAGAGCATGTAGTTCTCGGTGAACATGTAGAGCCCCCGGAAGGTCAGTTCGTTGTGGTGGAAGCGGCGGAAGATGCCCTCGCGGCGCATATACTGGAGCGTGTCGTGCATCCAGCCCATGTCCCATTTGAAGCCGAAGCCCAGGCCACCCACGTACGCCGGGCGCGAGACCATCGGCCAGGCGGTACTCTCCTCCGCAATGGTCTGCACATCAGGGAAACTCTTGTAAACCTCGGAGTTGAACTGGCGCAGGAAGGAGATAGCGTCAATATTCTCGTTACCGCCGTACTCGTTGGGAATCCACTCACCCTGCTTGCGCGAGTAATCCAGGTAGAGCATGCTGGCCACGGCGTCCACGCGCAGGCCATCAATATGGAACTTGTCGAGCCAGCAGATCGCCGAGCTAATCAGGAAGCTGCGCACCTCGTTGCGACCGTAGTTGAAGATGTAACTGCCCCAATCGGGGTGAAAGCCCTTGCGCGGGTCGGCATGCTCAAACAGGTGCGTCCCGTCGAAGTAGGCCAAGCCGTGTCCATCGGAGGGGAAGTGTGAAGGCACCCAATCGAGGATAATACCGATGCCCTGCTGGTGCAGATATTCAACAAAGAACATGAAATCCTGGGGCGTGCCGCAGCGACTGGTAGGCGCGAAAAAGCCGGTGGTCTGGTAGCCCCACGATCCGTAGAAGGGGTGTTCGGTGACGGGCATCAGCTCAATATGAGTGAATCCGCACGTCTTCATGTGATCCGCCAGAAGCGGAGCGATCTCGCGGTAGCTCAAAAAGCGATCCGGGTAAGCGGGATCGCGCATCCACGAGCCGAAATGCATCTCGTAGATCGCCATAGGTGCGTGGGTATTCTGGCGCTGACCACGGGTCGCCATCCAGTCGCCATCACCCCAATCATAATCACGATCCCAGACGAGAGATGCCGTACGCGGGGCCACCTCGAAGTAACTGCCGAAGGGGTCGGTCTTATCCTCGCGGTAGCCGTAGTAGCGCGACGCGATGTGGAACTTGTACGCGGCACCTTTGCCGATGCCAGGGAGGAATGTTTCCCAAATCCCCGAGTTGCTGTGGAGTTTCATCGGGTGGGAGCCAGAGTCCCAGCCGTTCCAATCGCCGATCACCGCCACATACTCGGCGTTGGGTGCCCAGACGGCGAAGTAGGTACCGGGCGTTCCATCAATCTCGGTAGGGTGGGCGCCCAGTTTCTCGTAGAGCCGGTAATGGGTACCCTCGCCGAAAAGGTAGACATCGGCGTCGGTGAGAATGACGCTGGCGGCGGGTGGGGCGGACACGAGCGCCACCGGGGACTCGATGACTTCAGGTGCGGGGGTTTCGATCACCTCGGGTGTCTCGACAACTGCCTCGGGTGCGGGGGTCTCGATCACCTCGGGGGTTTCGACAACTGCCTCGGGCGGAGACTGCTCGGCGGCAGCCTTCTTGGATCGGCTGGCCCGTGGCTTCTTGGATGTCTCATTGGTCATATAGGTTCCCTTTAGGGTTCTGTCTTAGGAGTAGAACTCGAAACCACGCTCATCGCGCACACGCCGGCGGATGCGGAAAACATGCACCGGCATGGCGTAGGGGTTCAGTTCCACGTAATTAAAGCCCTCGCTCCAGATATAGCGGATGTCGCGGATCTGGTCGTGGACCTGAACCGGCCCGCTGAGTCCCCAGTCGCCCAGGGGCAACTCAACCCAGCCGGCCTGCGTATTCAGTGGATCGAGGCTGATCACCACCAGCACAATGTTGCTTAGGTCGGGGCTATGCTTGCTGTAGGCGATGATCTGCTCGTTCTCGATATAGTTGTTCTCGACGCGGTGAAAGCGGATGCTCTCATTAAACTGGAGCGCCTGGTTCTCGCGGCGGGCGCGGTTGAGCTGAGCGATGAAAGTGCGGATGCTGCGCGGATCGTCGAGATTCCAGGTGCGCTGCTCGTACTTCTCGTTGTTACGGTACTCCTCACGGCCATGCACCGGCATATGCTCCAGCAGCTCGTAGGCCGGCCCGTAGATACCCCAACTGGCAGCGAGGGTGGCGGCCAAGGCGGCGCGGGCGTAGAAGGTGCCGCGATGACCGGCGTAAAACTGGGGTGTGAGGATGTCGTGGGTGTTCGGCCAGAAGTTTGGCCGAAAGAACTCCTTGACTTCGCTCTGAGTCAACTCGACCATGTACTGAGTCAGCTCCCACTTGTTCGTGCGCCAGGTGAAGTAGGTATAGCTCTGGTTGAACCCGAGCTTGGCCAGGCCATACATCACTTTGGGCCGGGTGAACGACTCCGAGAGGAAGATCACGTCGGGATGCTCGGCCTTGATCGCGTCAATACACCATTCCCAAAAGCCAAAGCTCTTGGTGTGCGGGTTATCTACGCGGTAAACCTTCACGCCCTGAGCAACCCAATAGTCAAAGTAGTGCTTCAGTTCGTACCAGAGACCCTGCCAGTCCGACGTTTCAAAGTCGAAGGGGTAGATGTCCTGGTACTTCTTGGGCGGGTTCTCGGCGTACTGAATAGTGCCATCGGGGCGAGCGCGGAACCACTCAGGGTGTTCGGTGACATAGGGATGATCAGGCGAACACTGGAAGGCATTATCCAGGGCGATCTCAATGCCATACTGCTCGCGGGCCACGCGCACCAGTTCGCGGAAGTCATCGAGGCTGCCCAATTCGGGGTGCAGGGCAAGATGCCCCCCCTCAGCGGAGCCAATCGCATAAGGGCTACCGATCTCGCCGGGCTGGGCCGTGGGGGTATTATCCTTACCCTTGCGGAAGGTGGTGCCAATCGGGTGAATGGGAGTCAGGTAAAGGACATCAAAGCCAAGATCGGCCACATAGGGCAGACGGTTGATCACATCGCGGAAGGTACCGTGGCGACCAGGATCGGGCGATGCGGAGCGCGGGAAAAGCTCATACCAGCTAGAGAAACGGGCCAGGGTCGGATCCACCACCATCGTCAGTTCACGCTCATAGCTGGTCGCATAGTGACGCGGAGCGTAGGCAGACATCAACTCCGCCAAGGCGGGGGCGAAGGCGGCTGACAAATCACCAGCGCGCAGGGCGGACTCGTACGAGCGCAGGCGCAGAGCCACGTCGTCCGGGGCGTGGGCGGCAGTATCGGCAACCAGGTCGGCCCCGATCAGCAGATCAACGCGCACATCCTGGCCGGCGCTGATGCGCCGATGAAGCTGGTGATCCCAGGTCTTGAAATGATCAACCCACGCCTGCACCGTATACGTGTAGCGCCCGATCTCGTCCACAACGAACGTACCGCGCCAGCGGTCATTGATCAGTGACTCCATCGGTGACTCAGACCACGCGAGCGTGCCCTCGCGACGGTAGCGTACCACGGCGCTAAGGATGTCGTGGCCGTCAGCGAAGGCGTCCACCTCCACCAGCACCGGCTCGCCGGGGGTGCGCTTGATCGCGTAGCGCCCGGCATCAATCTCGGGCTGGAGCCGCTCTAGCACCACGCGACGACGGCCCTCGCCGATAGTGCTCAGCCCCGTCACATTCTGGCTAACCGCCGCCACCAGCTTCGCCATGGGTTCAATTGCCTGCGCTGGCATTTCCATCTCCTTAAAGCATCGCTGGTGGCCGCAGCCCCAGAAAAAAAGACAAGCCAAGACTATCGGCGACCGCAACCGGTCCGAAACGACCGCTGACGGTGGCGCACATATTTTTGCACAGGAACAAACATCTGCACAGTGATTGTACAGAAGCCACTAGCATGTGTCAAACATCACGGTAGTATGGTGCGGAATCCCCTGTCCCCTCGTGGGAGAGGGGACAGGGGGAGAGGGGGCGCACATACCATCGCGATGAAAATAGCCGCTGATGCCCAACTATCGGCTATCGGCTATTTTCAACGGTCACATATCCAGCCCAATATCGAGGGCGCGGGCCGAGTGAGTCAGGGCACCCACCGAGATAAAGTCCACCCCGCTCTCGGCCACAGCGCGGATGCTGGCGAGGGTAATCCCGCCGCTGGCCTCGGCGATGGCCCGCCCGGCGATGGCGGCCACCGCAGCGCGCAGCTCGTCGGGGGACATATTATCGAGCAGGATCATATCGGCACCGGCGGCGGCGGCCACGGCGGCTTGGCCCACGCTCTCCACCTCCACCTCTACCCGCACCATTGGACCAACCGAGGCGCGCACCCGGCGCACTGCATCGGCCAGGCTGAAGCCCTGAGCGGCCAGGATGGCTAGATGGTTATCCTTGAGCATGACCCCATCGTAGAGCGCAAAACGGTGATTCGTCCCGCCGCCCACACGCACGGCGTATTTCTCCAGGGCGCGCAGGCCGGGCGTGGTCTTGCGCGTATCGAGGATGCGGGCCTTCGTACCGCTCACCGCCTCAACATAGCGAGCGGTGAGCGTGGCAATCCCACACATGCGCTGGAGCAGATTCAGGGCCACGCGCTCGCCGCTGAGCAGACCACGAGCCGGGCCGGATGCCGTCGCAATCGTCGTCCCGGCCTCGGCGTGGGCACCCTCAGGCAGCAGAGCGCGCAACTCTAGGGCCGGGTCTACTGCGGTGAAGACTGCATGAACCACCGGCAGCCCGCAGATCACCGCCGGCTCACGCAGGACAAAGGCGGCATCGGCCCGTACCTCGGCGGGCACAGCGGCCATGCTGGTCACGTCACCCGTACCCACATCTTCGGCCAGGGCGCGGGCGACGATCTCGTTAATGATATGCGAGGGCAGATCCACAGAATCCTCCGGGTATATGTAAAAATTCGGTGCGCAACGTAGGGGCGAAGCATGATGGATTGGCGCTCCGTGCCAATCCATCATGCTTCGCCCCTACGGTAATGGCATCAATCGGCGGCGTGAGACATGGCTGGCGCAACCGTATCAACCAACTGGTGGGCCTGGCCACGGCGCAGCACCGTATGGGCATGCCAATCCTCGCGAGTCTGCGGGAAATCGCTGCGGAAGTGACCACCACGGCTCTCCTCCCGGCGCAGGGCACTCTCGACAATCAGACGGGCCACCAGAACCGCATTGGCTGCCGTAATGGCATCACCATTCTCGGGGTTGGCTTGAATAGGCATCATGTTCAGGGCCACCTGACCCATCCGCAGGCTGGGGCCATCGCGTAGCGGCCCAGCGGCGGACACCATAATCGTGGCCAGATCGGAACGCCAATTTGATTTTAGATTGTAGATTTTAGATTGTAGATTATTCTGAGATACCGGGTAATCTGCAATCTGCAATCGGCAATCAGCACTCTCCTGCGCAGCGGCATACCCCGCACGCTTGCCGAATACCAGGCATTCGAGGAGCGAGTTGCTGGCCAGGCGGTTCGCGCCGTGGACACCGGTGCAACTCACTTCGCCGGCGGCGTAGAGACCGGGCATACTGGTGGCCCCGTGCAGGTCGGTACGTACCCCGCCCATGAGGTAGTGCGAGGCCGGGGCCACCGGGATGGGAGTCGTCGCAATATCAATTCCGTCCTCACGCAGACGGGCCGAGATGGTTGGAAAATGGTGCGCCAGCAAATCGGTTGGCAGGTGGGTCAGATCGAGCAGCACGTGATCGCTCGCAGTTCGGCGCATCGCCGCATAGATTCCACGTGTCACCACATCGCGTGGGGCCAACTCAGCACGCGGATCATAACTGGGCATAAAACGTTCACCGGCGGTAGTGCGCAGGATTCCGCCCTCGCCACGGGCCGCCTCGCTGATCAAAAAGCCATGACCGGCGCGGGTGCGGTACACCGTGGGGTGAAACTGGACGAACTCCATGTCGGCTACCTCCGCCCCAGCGCGGTAGGCCATCGCGATGCCCTCGCCGAGGGCGACGGGTTGATTACTAGTGAGCCCGTAGAGCGCACCAACCCCACCCGTAGCCAGGATTGTCGCTTCAGCCAGAATGCGCGCCCAGACGCCAGAATTATCGCGGGCCAGGGCACCGATCACCTGCCCGTCCACATCAAGCAGGTCAGTTGCCTGCCAGCCCTCGCGAATACGAATGCGCGGGTGAGCCTGGGCTTGGGCGATCAGTTGGCGAATGACGGCCCAACCGGTGGCGTCGCCCACATGGACAATGCGGCGCTGCGAGTGACCACCCTCAAGACCGAGCGCAAAACGATCATGGCTATCGCGCTCAAAGGGCACGCCAAGCGTCGCCAGTTCGCGCATCAGACCAGGAGCGTTGTAGGCCAAAGCCGACACCGCACCACGGTCGGACAAACCGGCCCCGGCAATCAGCGTATCGTCAATATGGGCACGCGGCGAGTCATCATCGTTCAGCGCAGCAGCAATCCCGCCCTGAGCCAGGGCCGAGTTGCTCTCAGGAAGACACCCACGCACCAGGACGGTCACATCAGTGTGCTCGGCAGCCACCAGAGCCGCGCTCAAGCCCGCCGCACCGGCACCGATCACCAGCACCCCCGTGCGTTCCACCCGAGCGGCGCGGGGCTGGTTGGCCAGGACATAGCGTGGAGTTTGGATCATAGGAATATACCTCGGTGTACCTTTTCTATGCATCACTACAACGCGATCATCCGCTCAATCGCCGTACGGGCGCGGTCAGCCAGAGCCGGGTCAACCCTCACCGGATAGGTGAGATCGCGCAGGCAATCGCGCACCCGCTCCATGGTAATCAGCTTCATATAGCGACACGAGATCGACTCATCTATGGGAAGGAATTCCTTCTCAGGGTTCGCCTTGCGCATACGGTGGAGGACACCAATCTCGGTAGCGACTACAAACTGTGTAGCACTACTCTGGGCTGCGTGACGGATCATGCCCTCGGTGGAGAGAATATGCGTACCCTGAGCGCTGATCGAGCCAGAGGCGAGATAGTGCATCGCACTGCTCACGCAGCCGCACTCAGGATGAATGAGCAACTCGGCTCCGGGGAGCGCGGCGCGCTGGCGCTCAACCATTGCCGGCTTAATTGCGGCGTGGACGTGGCACTCACCGGCCCAGATCTCCATTTTTCGCCCGGTGGTCTGGCGCAGATAGCTACCCAAAAACATATCGGGCAGGAACAAGATCTCTTTATCCTCCGGGATAGCCCGAATCACCCGCTCCGCATTCCCCGAGGTACAGCAATAGTCACTCTCCGCCTTCACCTCGGCGGTAGTATTGACATAACTCACCACCACCGCGCCGGGATGATCCGCCTTCCACGCCCGCAACTGGTCGGCGTTAATCGAGTCGGCCAGCGAGCAACCCGCATCCAGATCGGGGATAAGCACCATCTTTTCCGGTGAGAGGATCGCCGAGGTCTCAGCCATAAAATGAACCCCGCAGACCACCAAGATCGGCGCGGTGCTACGGGCGGCAAACTGGGCCATCCCCAGCGAGTCGCCCACATAGTCGGCCACATCCTGAATCTCGCCGTACTGATAGTTATGGGCCAGGATCACCGCGCCACGCTCAGCCCGCAGATGGTCAATCTCCTCGGCCAGCACGCGGGCGGCTGCAGGGGTGTCATGATAGAGTCCGGTGGTCATCGTTTCACCTCCAGATAACCCATTCATAAAGGCGGGTTATTAGTGTTCCATACACACTAACTATACCGATAAAGAGAGCCGCACGGCCATCAACGAGATAGTGTACAATGTACACCAATACCCCGTGTAAAAAAACGGCCCCACGGCCACGCATGGACATCACACTGGCGAAAGTATACGACTCCTTGAAAGTGTTGTCAAGACACCAGTGCGTATGTGCTGGGAACTGCCCGTGGCGGTATATCGCGTCCTAATGCGGAACCAAATAGCCGTTCGCGTGCCTATCGTTGCCCCTTGTTGCCTGCCAATCACTCACAGCTATTACTCACACCAGACAACCATGCGGCTCCGCCGCACAACACCCGATGAAAATGGACCGTAGGGGCGCGTCGCGACGTGCCCCTACCCGACACCCGCCTATTTTCACCTCAGACAACCATGCGGCTCCGCCGCACAACACCCGATGAAAATGGCCACGGATGCCCGGCTATCGGCTATCGGCTATCGGCTATCGGCTATTTTCAGGTTAGGCCCGCGCTCCCAAAAACCACAACCGGCGGAAGTGCAGATGCACTTCCGCCGGTTGCTCTCCCCTGTACGGTTTGCCCCCGGCCTACGGCTCGGGTACCTCCAGGTCACGGCATATCTTCCGGGCGGTGATGTCGTTCACCTCGCGGTGACGTGGCACGGCGGATCGCTTGCCCGTGGCCGGATGCCAGTACAGGCTATGTTCGCTGCCCTCGCGCTTCAGCTTGCAGCCGTGGCGCTCCAGGTGGCGGATCAGATCGGTGCGCTTCATACGAGGAGGGCAAACTGCTCACGCTCAAGCACTAGCTGCCCAATGAGGGCTTGCTCTGCATCGGCGCGATTGTCCTCAAGGATGAGCGCCAGTGCTTCCCGCAAGTTCGCCCGCGCCTCTTCCATCGTGGCCCCCTGCGTGTTTACCCCCGGAATTTCTTCGATCCACGCCGCGATCCAGTTTCCACTTCGCACATAGACCGCTGTTAGGTTCATCCCCGTTTCCTTTCCGCCGGTTGCCCGCCCCTGTCCAGATCGCCGCCGGTTGTGGTTAGCTGGCCGCCCGCCGATGGATCTCGCTGAGCCTGATCACCAGCCGCAGGGCCTCATTTACCGACTCGGCGGTGGGGAATGCCTGCGCGACATCGGGGGCCAGCAGTACCTCACTCTGATTAGGTGTCTCGTCCGCAAGATCCTGAGCAATCTTGGCGATCAACCGAAATTGATCACGTCGGGACAACCGCCGCGCAAGTGCCAATACATCTTCGATGGTTGGGGAAGTGGTCATAGATTTACCTCTTCGTGGGGTGGATGCCAGCCTGCTTTTCCCCACAAGCGACGGGAACGAACAAGTTCAGGGCGGTTCAGATGGAGCGCGATGACGGTTGCTCGACCTGTGGGCGTCAGACCAACGATCTGATCTCCTTCAGGTGTCCAGGCAAAGTGTTCGGGCCAAGGCTGCTGGCGCGGGTTGAACAATCGCACCAGTTCGCCCGTTTCAGGGTCAATTGCCGCAATCCGATCAGACTTGTGGGTGTTGCAGAGCGAACACGCTAACCAGAGGTTTGCTTCTTCTGTCTTTCCGCCAAGGACGGTAGGCAGCAGGTGTTCAATCTCCATCGGCATCCCAACAACCGCCTCTTGGGTAAGGCAGTACCCACAGCGGTGCCGTGCTTGGGCGGCAACCCACTCACGCAATGCTCTGGAGACATACGGCTTGCTCATACACTGCTCAATAGCACGGAAACATCGTGGCCACGCTGCGTGAGCAGGGCAGCGGCCTGAGCGCGAATCAGCATGACGCGCTTGTACTGATTCAGCAGCGCAGCTTCCGTTGCCGCTTCGGTCGCCGACAAACCTTCACTCTGTTGCTTGAAGTGCAATTCCTCAAGCTGGCTGCTGGCTGCTTCGGAGAGGCGGGTACGACCCGCTTGCCATAACTCAGCATCAGAAAGGAGTGTCATGGGGGCGATAGCCGCCTCAAGGTCGTCTGGAAGCGCATCACTCACTGCGGATACCAGTGCCTCACGGGCTTCCGCTTCAATGCTACGCTGCATCTGTGCTGCACGTTCACGCAGGCGCTGATAGATTGGTTCAGGCAGATCGAGGGTGACAACTTGGCTGGTCATAGCTTTATCGTTTCTCCTTGTCGCTCTGGTCTCATTGTGCCCCCAGTTCGGCCCCGGCCTACGGCTCGGCTACCCGCCTTGCGCTGATACGTCACGCTCATAGACTGGCACGAGGCTTTAGTCGGCTGAAGCCTTGACTCCTCTTCACATCTGTAGCCAGCATAAACTACTCCATGTGTTGAATTTTAGTCCAGTGGCACAATAATAGCAAAAACGAAAGCCTCAGTGAATGTAGTGTACGTTGCAAGGTGCAATGCCATTTCATGGCATCCTGATGCATTTCGTACCAAAATCTAGTACTATATCTTCTGCATTTTCGGCAGTTATTGAACCAGCAGGTAGTAGCCGCTCTCGCCGTAGCGGGCGTACTCGGCTACGTGGTAGCCAGCGGCAAAGGCGGCACTGGCTAGAGTGCGCAGTTGGTAGCGCCAGGCGCGGGCGCACGGGAAATTGGTGTTGCGCAGGGCGTCAATGTTGGCGGGGATCCGCAGGGCCAGCCGCTCGCCCGCTATCGGTGCCGTTGCGCCCTCGGGGTCGGGGTTAAGCACGATGGTGTCGGTGAGGAGAGCCTCCGCAGACAGGGGTTGGTCGGCAGCAGCTAGGCGGGCCGTGACCCGCGCTGAGGTGAGCCACCACTCGACCTGGAAGCGGTCGGTGGGAAGATCGTCGGCAGGCACCGGGTCGGGGCCGTAGACATTTTGCTTGTAGGTGCGGCAGATCGCGCCGAGCTTACGGATGTTGAGGTGGGCGTTACGGCTGATCAGCGGATCGAAAGTCCAGGTCATCAGATCAATGCCCTGGGCGATCACCGCCGTGCGCTGGGCCAGTTTGAGTCGCTCGCCAATACGGGTATCGCGGTAGGCGGGCAGGACAGCGGCCATATGCGAGCAGTGCTTGAGTCGTCCGTCGGGGGTGTGGCCAAGGAAACCAAAGACGAATCCCACCAGCGGTGCCGCAGGCGCGGCAGTATCGAAGGCTCCCAGCACCACGCCGCCACTGGTGTGGACGGTGGTCAGCATATTCAGCGGCACGATGCCGAAACCACCCCAGGCAACGTCTTGCAGCGCCTCGCACGCCACATACTCGGCATACCCCGCGACCGGGCGGATCTCGATAGTCATGTCAGTTCTCCAAGGAAATCCGCTGCACACTGCCGTATGAAAATGGTCGCTGATGCCCGACTATCGGCTATCGGCTATCGGCTATCGGCTATTTTCACGTTAGCACCACCATATCGTCGCGGTGAACAACCTCGGGGCCGTAGTCGTAGCCAAGAATCTCGGCGATCTGGCTGGAGCGCAGGCCGCAGATTAGCCTCACATCGTCGGCAGAATACTGGGTGAGGCCACGGGCAATCTCGTGACCATCTTGGCTATAGATACGCACCGTCTGGCCACTCTCGAAGGTGCCAGTCACCTCGACGATACCGGCGGGAAGCAGGCTTTTTCCCTTGCGGATCAGCGCGGCGGCGGCCCCGGCGTCCACCACAAGCTGGCTGTGGCGGGCAGTTTCGGCCAGCAGCCAGCGTTTGCGCGACTCAAGGTGGCTGACGGCGCTCGGGAATCGCGTACCGATAGGCTCACTGCGGGCGACGCGCAGGATGACATCGGGCGCGGCACCGCTGGCGATCACCACACTGGTGCCGGAGCGAGTGGCGAGATCGGCGGCCTGGATTTTGGTACGCATGCCGCCCGTGCCGCGCACCGAACCAACCCCACCCGCCATCTCCCAGATCCGGTCGTCAATAACTGGCACCTCGCTGAGCAAATGGGCCTGCGGATCGCTACGCGGGTCAGCGCTGTAGAGACCGTCTATATCGGTGAGGATGAGCAACAGGTCGGCGTCAATCAGACCAGCCACCAGCGCCGAAAGGTTATCGTTATCGCCGACGCGGATCTCGGCGGTGACGAGGGCATCGTTCTCATTGATAATTGGCACAATCCCGCGCTCAATACAGAGGGTGAGGGTATTGCGAGCATTGAGGTAGCGCCGCCGGTCGCGTAGGTCGTCACGGGTCAGTAGCGCCTGGGCCACCTGGAGGCCATAGATCTCAAAAAGCTGCTCGTAGAGGTGCATGAGCCGACTCTGACCAACGGCGGCGTACATCTGTTTGAGGGGGACGCTGGCCCGTACTCGCTGTGCGGGTGCGGCACCAAGACACTCCTTACCGGCGGCAATCGCCCCGGACGAAACGAGCGCCACCTGAATACCATCGGCGCGCAGGGCCGCCACCTGACGGGCCAAATCAACCATATAGGGCCGGTTGAGCCGGTCGGTACCGGCGGTGAGGACACTGGTGCCAAGCTTGATCACCAGGCGGCGGGGAGGGGTGTGGTTCATGAGGTTTGCCCTACGGCTTGATCCCCATTTCAGCAATGCGCTCGGCAGTGGGATTGCCGTCGGCGGCCCAGCCGTGGCGACGGTAGTATTCGGACAAGAGATCTTTGAGGCGGGGCAGATGACCGGCAGCGCGCCCCGTGTCGAGGGGCGTCTCGCGCCAGCGGGACGGCAGTTCGTCCACGGCACCGTTATCGGCGTAGCGGCGGGCGAAAAGGCGCTCGACGGTGATAATCCGCTCGCCGATGCGCGCCATATCCGTGCCGGTCACGGTGTTGCCGGTGGCGGCGACCAGAGCAAGCATTTCGCCAGGTGAGATCTGGTAGGCCATCAGGCCGAGGCGGCGGCAGATCCCTGCCGAGTCGAGCATGGCCGCGAATCGCTCGTGCCAGATCAGGCGCTGCACCTTGCCCTTAACCGCCTGAGGATGCGCGGACTCATCAGGTAGCCATGCCGGCGGCTCGGTAAGCAGTTCCTCGTAAGGCATGGCGTAGCGGTAATCGCCGCCGATGGGGGATGTCGCCATGGCCAGGGCAATTTCGGTGAGGGCGCGTGGGTCGAGGGCGGGCATAGCCAACCCCTTCACCTGCGGTGCGAAGGCGGCACCGCCCCAGAAAACATCGGCGATCTCGCCAATGCCAAGGGAGAGCATATCGCGGCGCTCCTGGCGCACGGCCAGACGTTCAATGGCTGCCAGCACCGCCTTGTCGTCACCCCAGCGCAGGGTACCCGAGAGGTTCAGTCCCTCGGCCTGACACTCCATCAGGAAGGCGACGGCGGCGCTCATCGAGGAGGGATCAAGGCCAAGTTTTAGGCAGCGGTCGGCCAGAACCAGCAGCGTATCGGTATTCGTAATCCCGCAGCGGGCACCAAACCCGGCTACCAGTTCTAGCTCAGGGATCGGCACCGTCTCGCCAGAGAGTCGCTGCGTATCGAAGAAGCAGGGCATTGGGCAGCCATCGCAACCACGACTCTTGTGCGTGCCACGCACCGCCAAAGAGCTACGCATGTAGCCCATCGTGTCGCTAAGATCGCTATCACGGCCATTATGTTCGGTGAGCGCCCCCCACTCGATAGCCTGAGTAAGAAAATGGCTGCTGCCGATCTCGCCTAAACCATCGGCCAGGGAACTTGACTCGACGCGGCGGCGGACAACTTCTAGGGCTGAGGCGAGGCGCCGCTCATCGGCAACGGCAATGGGCGGGCCGCCGCGCACGGCGATAGCCTTGAGATGCTTGTTGCCCATCACCACGCCGGTACCGGCGGGTTCGGCCATATAGCGGCCTTCGGCCACAATACTGGCGTAGGCCACCTCGGCTTCGCCGGCGGGACCAAGACATGCCACCCGGAAATCAGCACCGATCTCGGCCCGGATAGCATCGGAGGTGGCCTGGGTATCGTGTCCAAGCAAGTGGCC
>CAIXLU010000205.1 GCA_903920315.1 uncultured Oscillochloris sp. | reverse complement strand
TGCTGGGCGTAGGCGAGCGCACCCGATACCTCTTCGGCAAAGAGGGCGTTGACGCCGCGCCGGTGGCCAAGAAGCCGAAGCGGGCTGCCGCGCAACTCAACCTCTTCGCCGAGCTAGAGCAGGCCGAAGAGGAGCGCGGCGTGGTCGGCGAACTGGGCGCACCGCCCCCCGGCGTCACCATGCTCGACCGGGTTCACCAGGCGATGATTCTCTTCGCCACCGGGCGCGCCGAGGCGATGAAACGCTTCCTGGTGGAAGATGGGGCCGGGTCGGACGGGCGATTCTGGAAACTGGCCCAGACCCTCTCGGCGCTCTACCCGGCGGGCAGCGACGAGAAACGCTGGGTAGATGGGGTGCTGGCCAGGAAGAAGGGGCTGGGGTTTTAGACTCTTTCCATCACCATCAACGTATCGAGAAGCGCACGTATGCCATATAGCCACGACACCTACGACCGTCGAATTCAACTTGGTGCCTCACGGCGGCGGCGTGAAGATGCAGAGCAACTTCACGACATGCAACGTTCCGCCGGTGCGATATATCTGGGTGGATACGCGATAGAATGTTCAATGCTCGCGCTCATTTGTTATAATGAAGGCGTTAACAGTATTAAAGATACTCGTCTATTTAAACAAAGCAACTCAGGTGCGACACTGCACAGCCTGACAATACTCTTAGATTCCTTACCAGCAATCAAGCGAGCGATCTCTCTGGATCAAACAGGTAGGTATAAAGAGGCGTGGAATACAATTACCCGTCTTTGGAAAAAAGATGCGTTGAGGTACTGGGACAAAACAGGGGACAATCATGAATGCGAACGCTTCATACGTGCGATTAAGGTCATACACGATTTCATCCTTAGCCAGCAAGGAGAAGCATCGTAATGTCAACTCAAACCCAACCAGCCATGATCGAGCAGTTGCTTCGTGAGAACGTGTACCGACAAGATCCTGACGCCCAGATCCACGTTCGACGGACATCACTTGGCTGGTTACGCCTCCATATCGTAAGTAACATTTTTAGAGATGCCAACACATCAGATCGTGAACGGCAAATTGACACAATCCTGTCCACAATCGGGGTAAGTCTTGGCAGTTTTCCTTTCGAACGCTATGAACTCTTAACCCCCACTGAAGTGACAGAAGCGCAAGATCGCATACCCGAGCCAGTGCAAATTCCCCTTTGGTCTGAAATATTGATGGCACCCGACCCCGAGACTCCTGCGCCGATTGAGGATGATGTTACGCGGCGCCCGTTCATTGTGACCTTCTATTCGTTCAAAGGCGGGGTTGGACGAACAACAGCATTAGGCTTTGTGGCACTGACACTGGTTTCAAGTGACTACCGGGTCGTCTTGGTTGATTTTGATCTTGAGGCTCCCGGTCTGTCGTTTTTATTTTCCTCTGACTCTATGGAAAAAGGCCAGAAAGGGTTGCTCGACTACATTTATCAGCGTTATCTGACACCAGATTTAAATACACCTGAGATACGTGAGTGTGTGCAGTTCGTACCGCTCAACACACGAGGCGAATTGTTTATTGTTCCAGCCGGTGAATATGATGAAGGTTATATTCACAGACTCGCTGATCTTGATCTCCGCTTTCTCTATCAGCGTACAAAAAACCCATTCCATCAACTCTTTGAAGACATTCGAACTGAGCTTGATCCAGATGTCATTCTCATAGATGCGCGGACTGGATTTAACGAAATGGCCGCAGTTGCCTTATTTGATCAAGCCGATTTAGGAGTCATTTGCTTTTCGCCAACAGAACAGAGCTTTGCCGGTCTCCAATGGGTCGTCCAAGCTGCTGATAAACAGCGTAAGTATCGCGGAATACCTGATCTTCGCTTTGTTTTGACGCCAATACCTCCCGTTGCATCCATCCAAAAAGAGGTGTGGATGACACGCACGTATGAATGGATCGCAGATAACTGGAGTATCCCTCAGTCGCTCACCGTCGAGGATATTTGCTATCAAGTAGCGTATAATCCAAATATTAGTACACTAGCGGGAATGAATGGAGATTTACCGCCAGGACTGATTGAACCGTATGCCCCGATTGCCGATGCAATCAAGACAAGCCTCCCCCCACACGAGACTTTTGTCCCGGCACATTTCGCTGATTACCGCAGAAGCGTACTACGTGAACTAGAATTCCGCGCAGCGACCGCAGAAGAGATGCTATCTACGCAAATCCCCGAGATTTTTCAACGCACCAGCGATTTTCCTAAATTCTTGAATGAACGAACGTGGCTCGTACGTGGCGCAAAAGGTACGGGCAAGAGCTTGTTGTTTCGGCTCTTTATTGAACAGCCGGAAGCAGCACGTCGGCTGGCTTCAACCGAGATTGGCCAATCACGAATCTTATCTGTTGCTGGCCACGGCCCACGGCGTATTGCTCCTACATTGCTTGGTAGTGACGAATTTCGTGCTTATGAGCGACGGCTTGGCCCAGATGCCTGGCCTGACTTCTGGCGCAATTATGCAGTACTCCAAATTTACCGGGCCATACATCAGGGAATTGGCGGAATTGACGGAACTCAGCATCTCAGTGACGACCTTCTGCTTGCCAAAATAGGTATTGGCGAGACTGTGAGACGAGAAGATATTATCGAATGGCTTATTCAGCGTGCGAGTATCCCTCACCTGAGAGTCCGCGCCTCTGATGAACTAGAGACCTTTGATCGCCTGCTCATCCAAGCAGGGCAGCGTATATGGTTGTTTTATGATGAATTAGATAGTGTTTTTCAACAAGAATACAAAACTCGACGACTTGCATTAGAGGCTTTATTTGGTTGGTGGATTGAAATAGGGTCTTCTTTGCGTGCCATCACACCCAAGATCTTCCTGCGTGAGGATATATGGAGCAAGCTCAACTTTACCAATAAAGCCCATTTTTCTGGTCGCTTCGTCCAGTTGCGTTGGGAAGAAGAAGATCTCTGGCGGCTCATTTTACGACATGCAATGGGATCATCACCGACCCTATCAGGGCAACTTCGTGAACAAACTGGTTTGGAAATCGAGCGCCTTGACACGACTGAAACAGAGCAACTTCGCCAAGTACTCCAATTGCTTTGGAGTGAGCGTATGGGCCGTGGAAACAAGGCGTATACCCATAATTGGGTGCGCAATCGCATTAGTGATGGGAAGAACGTTCGCTTCCCACGCAGCCTCATCCAACTGATGCAACGTGCGACTGAGATTGAGCGGCAAGCTTCGGAGCGAAGTTCCTATGAGTCAGTCTTGCGTCCTCGATCACTCATCGAAGCATTACCTTTTGTCTCTGAACAGCGTGTCGCCGAGGTGCGTAATGAGTACCCTGAGTTTGTGAATTACCTTGATCGACTCGAAGGTGAACGCTCACCAATACCTCTTGAGAGTCTATCGCTTATCTGGCAATTAGAGGGCGATACGATAACGACAACGGTGGCAAGTATGGTTGAGGCGGGTATATTACAGCCTTACTCGCGCCACCCAGAGGAGACTGGTCGCTACACTATCGTGGAGCTTTATCTCTACGGTCTTAGGATGACTCGTTATGGACAACGCTAAGGGATCAAGACCAAGCTCGTTTATGTGAGCTTGGTCTTGAGACAAGGTTCAATCCAGCTTTACCGTTTGTCGCCGCACAGCCCTCACCCCCCAGCCCCCTCTCCCAGGGGGAGAGGGGGGGTATTCCGCACCAGAATGCGATCTACTCCCCTCTCCCTAGGGAGAGGGGCTGGGGGTGAGGGCAAGGATAATACTGTTACGCTGGAATCGCCGGATCTGAAACCTTGTCTGAGGATAAAATATATGGCCCTCAAACCCTGGTACACCGTCATCGCTCCACGCGAGGATCTGCGTAGTGGCAAGCCTCTGGACGCGGCTGAGTTTGCTGTCCACCTCGATAAGGTGCGCGACCACAGTGCTGCCGAGGCGTACAGCGACCCGCAGCAGTTCTTCGCCCGCACCTATTTGACCAAGACTCTGTTGGGACTCTCCAGCGAGGCGGTACGTCGGCTCTCGGGTGAGCGCACCGAGACCTCGGCAGTCTTCAATCTGGCAACACAGTTTGGCGGCGGCAAGACTCACGCCCTTACCCTGCTCTACCATCTGGCGAAGAGTGGCCACGCCGCCGAGGGCTGGGCCGGTGTGCCCCGTATCCTGGCCCAGGCTGGTATCCCGCAGATGCCCGACAATGCCGCCGTGGCTGTCTTTGTCGGCACTGAGTTTGACTCGTTGACCGGGCGTGGCGGCAATGATGGCACGCCTCGTCGGCGCACGCCCTGGGGTGAGATCGCCTATCAACTGGGTGGGCAGCCCGCCCTCGACCTTCTCGCGGAGCACGAGGCCCAGTTTATCGAGCCGAAGGGTGACGTGATCCGCGCCTTTTTGCCCAAGGATCGGCCCTGCCTCATCCTGATGGACGAGGTGATCAACTACGTCAGCACCTACCGCCGGTTGGGCTACGGCTCGATGCTCTACAATTTTCTCCAGTCGCTCTCCGAGACCGCCCGTGGCGAGCCGAACGTCGTCCTGGTGGTCTCGATCCCGGCCAGCGAATTGGAGTACACCGCCGAAGATGCCGCTGATGAGCAGCGCTTCAAGAAAATGCTCGACCGGCTTGGCAAAGCCTACATGATGTCAGCCGAGACCGAGACGGCGGAGATTATTCGGCGGCGACTCTTCGAGTGGGATCTGCGCGCCGTCGGCGAGAACGGTCGCGTCTCCTTAAACCGTGACGCACTCGACACCTGCGAAGCCTACGCGCAGTGGATCACCAATCACCGCCAGTCGCTGCCCCCGTCCTTTCCGCTGGACGAGGCGCGGGATGCCTTTGCATCCACCTACCCGTTCCACCCGCAGGTGTTCTCGGTCTTCGAGCGTAAATGGCAGTCGCTCCCACGGTTCCAGCAGACCCGTGGAGTCTTGCGCCTGCTGGCCCACTGGGTCACACGGGCCTACCGCGACGGCTATACGGGAGTGTACCGTGACCCACTGATTGATCTCGGCACCGCGCCCATTGACGACCCCCTCTTCCGTGCCGCCGTCTTCGGCCAACTCGGAGAGGATAAGCTTGAGGGGCCGGTGACCACCGACATTGCCGGTCAGAAAGACTCTCATGCAACTCGTCTGGATAACGAGGCAGTGGAGGCGATCCGCAAGACCCGACTGCACCGCAAAGTCGCCAGCGCGATCTTCTTCGAGTCGAATGGAGGTCAGTCACAGCACTATGCGACCCTCCCCGAAATCCGCATGGCGGTCGCGGCACCCGACCTTGACATCGCTAACGTCGAGACCGTGCTTGAGTCGCTGGTGCCGCCCAACGGAGCCTGTTACTACCTGGACACCACCAAGAATCGTTATTGGTTCAGCACCCGGCCCAACCTGGTCAAAATCCTGGCCGACCGGAAAGCGGGCGTGCCGCCCCAGCGTATCGAAGAACGGGTGTGTGCAGAGATTGAACGAGCCTTTGCACCGCTCACCGGCATCGAGCGGGTCTTCTTCCCAACCTCCAGCGGCCAGATTCCGAATCAGCCCATCCTCACCGCTGTCATCATGGCACCCGACCAGACGCCAACCGACAGCGCGGTACTGACGCTCATCGAGCGGATGACTCGCGAGTCTGGGGGTGGCGCACGTATGTACAAGAGTGCCTTAGTGTGGGTGATGGCGCAGGGTGACGCCCAGATGCGCGAGGAAGCGCGCAAGGTACTGGCGTGGGAACTGATCGGCGAGGAAAAGGACGATCTCGCCCTCGATGACGGACAGAAGCGGCAGATTGACGCGAACCTGAAGCGAGCGCGCGAGGACGTGCGCGAGAGTGTCTGGCGGGCCTACAACCAGATCGCGCTGCTCGACAAAGAGAACCAGCTCCAGGTGCGCAACCTGGGCCTGATCAACTCCAGTACGGCGAACTCCCCGCTGCATCTAATCGTCAACCGGCTGCGCCTAGAGGGCGACATTGAGGAGGTAATCGGGCCGAACTTCCTGCTGCGCAACTGGCCGGCCCAACCCGAGTGGAGTACGCGAGCGGTACGCGACGCATTCTTCGCCTCGCCTAGATTCCCCCGACTGCTGAGCGCCGCTGCGGTGCGCGACACCATCGTCCGTGGGGTAAGTAACGGCTTCCTCGCGTACGTGGGCAAGGCCGCCGATGGAACGTACCAGCCCTTCCTCTACGGTACGCCGGTCACCGCCACCGACATCGAGATCACCGACGACGTCTTCATCATCACGAAGGTCGTTGCCGACGCCTATAAGGAGCGGAGCGACGAGCGTACAAAACTGGCAGCGATCATCATCGCACCGGCCCAGGCCCGACTCGCTGCCGGGGCGCAGCAGATCTTCAAGGCCGAGGGTCGTGATCAGCATGGCCAGCCCTTCCCTCTGGACGGTGTGCGCTGGAGCGTCAGCGCCGGCACGATCACGGAGGACGGGGTCTTTACCGCTCAGAACCTCTTCGGACCGGCCACCGTCACTGCGACCGTGGGGACAATCAGCGGGACGATGATGATCTCTCCAGAAGGCAATCTCCCCCCACCCCCGCCTCCGCCCCCTCCGCCAACGATGCGGCGTCTGACGTGGAGCGGCGCGGTGCCGACGCAGAAATGGATGACCTTTTACACCAAGATCCTGGCACGATTCACCACGCTGCGTGGACTCACGCTTACCGTGCGGGTCGAACTGACACCGGATATTCCCCTCAGCCCGCAGCAGGTTGATGAGATGCGCCTCGGATTGCGCGAGCTTGGACTAAGTGATGATGTGCGCCTTGATGGGTAGCTCGACGCAGACAAGCGGCGGCGGCGGGGACACTGTGCCTTTCGGAGCAATTTTGTGGTGCACGTGGTGACGAAAACAGTCATCACCTGATACTGCGCCGAATGTGCGCCGCCACTTGCTCTGGCGGTCGGCGGGATGCATCCACAACCCCATGCGAACTTTCGGGGAGCTGGATTCATGACCTTATCCGACTAAGACAAGGTTTCAGGTGTGAGGTTTCAGGTTTCAGATTGACCGCATCACGATGCCACATTCTGGCCTGAACTGTAAAGTATCTGCGAACCAAGTCTAAAGCCTCGATTCCACGCAATAACCCCAAGACGATTTCTAAATGTATGCATGCGAATGAAAGAGCCCCCCCGTCATCCCTCACGGATCTCGGAGGGGAAGTAGGGAACGTGGATCTTCTCGGCGGCGCGCTGGCGGGCCTGTTCGCCGCGCCGGTCGTAGCGGGCGGTGGTTTCGACGCTGGCGTGACCGGCGAGCTGCTTGGCGGTGGCAATGTCGGTGTCGGCGTCGAGGAGCTGTGAGATGTAGGTGCGCCGGAAGTCG
>CAIXLU010000204.1 GCA_903920315.1 uncultured Oscillochloris sp. | reverse complement strand
TTCGCCGCAATCGGCAGCAGGTGCAGCGGGCGCGTCTCCTCACGTGGCACCATCGCCGCCTCTGGCGCGGCCTCCAGCACAATGTGCGCGTTCGTCCCGCTGATGCCGAACGAGCTTACTCCGGCGATCCGCCGTTTTGCGGGCCACGGGATTGCGCTCACCGGAACCTGCACCGGCGCATCCGCCCAATTGATGTAGGGATTGGGGTGGCGAAAGTGGATGTTCGGCGGAATCTGCCCGTGCTGGAAGGCCAGCAGCACCTTGATCACCCCCGCAATCCCCGCCGCCGCCTCCAAATGGGCCAGGTTGCTCTTCGCCGATCCCACCCACAGGGGCGTGGCCCGTTCGCCAAAGACCGCCGTGAGCGCGCCGATCTCAATCGGGTCGCCTAAGGTTGTCCCCGTCCCGTGAGCCTCAATGTAGCTTACCTCATCCGGTGTACACCCGGCCATCGCGAGCGCCTGACGCACCACTGTCTCCTGGGCCGGGCCGTTCGGTGCCGAGAAGCCACTGCTCCGCCCATCCTGGTTGATCATCGCAGCGCGGATCACGCCCAGGATTATGTCACCATCGGCCTGCGCCTGACTGAGCCGCTTCAGCACCACGATTCCACAGCCTTCACCTCGCCCAAAACCGTTAGCCGACGCATCGAACGATTTGCAGCGGCCATCGGGCGCGTGCAATCGTGCATCAGCAGAACTGCCCTGGGTCGCCCACGTCTCATTGAGGATCAGGTTGACCCCACCCGCCAGCGCCAGATGACACTCCTGGGCGCGCAGGCTCTGGCACGCCTGGTGCAGTGCGACCAGGGAGGAGGAACATGCCGTGTCCACCACCACGGCGGGGCCAGTGAAGCCAAGGGAGTAGGAGATGCGTCCTGCCAGTGCCCCCTGCATGCGTCCCGTCAACTGATACAGCTCATTCTGGGCAGAGTCCATTAGGAGTTGACTGGTTAGCATGGCGTAGTCATTGTTGCACGCCCCGATAAACACACCCACCGGCTGCTGGGCGAGTTGCTTGGGCAGGATACCCGCATGCTCCAGTGCCTCCCATCCCACCTCCAGGGCCAGGCGCTGCTGGGGATCCATAAAGGGCGCTTCCCGTGGGGCGATCCCGAAGAAAGCCGGGTCAAAGCCATCCACCTGGGCCAGAAAGCCGCCAGAGGGCGGGGAGCCACCGCTCGTGCGCCGGTTGTCCGGGAGGGGGACGACCGCATCACGGCCCTCGGCCAGCAACTGCCAGAACTGCTCCGGGGTATCGCTCGCCCCTGGGAAGCGACAGGCCATCCCGATAATCGCAATCGGTTCGGCCTGGGCCGTGCCCCAGTGATCGTGATCCGCCTGTGCGGGCAGCGTCTGGGCGAGTGCGGGCATCTGTACCGACTCGTCGGCACCCGCCGTCGGCTCCTCGCTGTTAATCCTCGTCTCGATATAGTCGCACAAGGCCGTCATGGTCGGGTGGTCAAAGATCAGGGTGGAGGGGAGCGAAATCTGGAGATCGCGTGCCAAATGGTTGCGCAACTCAACCGCCATGAGCGAATCCACGCCCAGTGCCATGAGGCCCTGCGACGGGTCGAGTTGCGTGGAATCGCGCACCCCCAGCACCCCGGCAACCGCCGTACGCAGCACCGTCAGCAGCAGTGAGCGCCGCGCCTCCCCGCGCGCGCTCCGAATCTCCTGAGCCACCGCACGCGGGGCAGTTGTCGCCGCAACCGGGGTGGATACGACCGTTTGGCGCAACTCCGCATCAAACGCAATGGCGGCTGTTCCCTGTTCGCGCATGGCTGGCCAGTGAATGGCAACCACCCCAACCTGGGGCACCTGCCAGCCCAACAGATGGGCGAAGGCGGCGATACCCTGCGCGGGCGCGATAGCCCCCATTCCCTCTTGCCCTGCCTGATGCTGCTGCGCCCGCACCAGTTCGGCTGCGGCCCCGATCTCCGCCCAGCGCCCCCAGTTGATGCTCAGGGCGGGCAACCCGCGCACCTGCCGGTAGGCGGCCAGGGCGTCCAGGAAGGCATTCGCCGCTGCATGGTTGCTCTGGCCCGCTGAGCCAATCAGACTCGCCACCGATGAGAAAAATACCATGAAGTCGAGCGGCATCCCCTGGGTGAGCTGATGAAGCTGCCACGCTCCCTGCACCTTGGGGGCCAGCACTCGGCTAAAGCGCGACCAGTCCTGGTTGAGCAGCGCCCCATCGGCCAGCACGCCGACGCCGTGGATGATCCCCGCCAGGGGCGCATCAGCAGGAATCTGTTGGAGTGCGGCCCGGAGTTGGCCCGCGTCTGTGACATCGGCCTGGGCGACCTGCACCACTGCCCCGTGCGCGGCCATGCCATCCAGTCGAGCCTGCGCCGCCGCGTCCGGTGCCCGCCGCCCCATCAGGAGCAGATGACGCGCACCTGCCGCCACCAGCCAGTCGGCCACCGCCAGCCCCAGACCACCCAGCCCCCCCGTGATCAGATAGGTCGCATCCGGGCGGATCGCGGGTGCAACGGCTGGCTCCTCAGGCACCGCCGCGAGCGTTAGCACGATCTTGCCTACATGCCGGGCCTGCTGCATCATGCGGAACGCCGCCACGGCCTGGGTCACAGGATAGACCTGCATCGGCAGCGGGCGCAGGGTGCCGGTCGCGAACTGGCCCATCACCTGCCGCAACAGTACCCCAATCTGCTGCGGGTGAAGATCAATTTCATCCAGCAGTTCCATCACGGTGTAGCCTACATCCGGGCGCAGGGCACTGACTTCTGCGGGCGACCAGATGTTGCGCCGGGCCAGCTCAACAAAGCGCCCAGCGGGGGCGAGCAGCCCGATACTCGTGGAGATAAAACCCTCGCTGGTGAGCGAGTTCAGCACCATGTCCACCCCGCGCCCGCCCGTATCGCGTAGAATCTGCGGCCCAAAATCGAGCGTGCGCGAGTGGTAGAGGTGCTGCACGCCCATCGCCCGCAGCACCGGCCATTTGTGCGGGCTGGCCGTGGCATAAACCACCGCCCCCGCCGCCTGGGCGATCTGCACCGCCGCCATGCCGGTGCCACCAGCGGCTGCATGGATCAAGACCGTCTCGCCCGCCTGGATGTGGGCGACCGTATGCAGCGCGTAGTACGCAGTCAGGAAGTTGATCGGGATCCCGGCAGCCTCAACGCTGCTGAGCGTCGCCGGAATAGGAGCGACCAGCGCCGCATCGGCCATGACGTACTGGCTAAACCCGCCCCGCACACATGCGACAACGCGATCACCGACAGCCAGCCCCCACTCTTCGGCCACGCCAGGGCCGACGCGGGTAATCGTTCCGGCGCACTCCTTGCCCAACGCCATCGGGGTGAAGGGGAAGAGATCCAGCGCTTCCATGACATCGCGAAAGTTAAGACCGGACGCCTCGACCTGGATCTCGACTTCGCCCGCCGCAGGATCCCGGCGGGTCAGTGGTACCAATGCCAGGCGCTCCAGGAACCCTGGCTCCCCAATTTCCAGGTGGTAGGGGCCGTCTGGGATGGGCTCCGCCTGGGCCGGTGCCGCCTCCTTGGTGCGCTGGAGTCGTGCAACGTACTGCCCCTGCGTGCGCAGGGCGATCTGGGACTCGCGGGCTTCCGGCCCGACTGGCGCACTCAGTAGTGCGGCGAGCGCGGTGACCCGATCCGTCCCCGCACTCAGATCCACACAGACCGGGCGCAGCTCCGGGTGTTCCAGGTCAATCACCTTGCCCATGCCCCACAACCCGGCCTGCACCACCCCGGTCACCGCATCACCTGCCGCCACCGCCTGGGAATCATGCGTCACCAGCCACAGGCCCGCCAGCCCATCCTGCCGTGCCAGCAACGCCTGGGTCAGCAGGAGCGCCGCGCCGCAGCCCTGTCGGTTGGCATCTACCAGATCGAGGTCGGGGGCATCCGCAGCGGCATCCTGCGGCACCTCCGGCATATCCAGACTCCACAGATGCACGACCCCGTGCCAGTGCGG
>CAIXLU010000203.1 GCA_903920315.1 uncultured Oscillochloris sp. | reverse complement strand
CCCGTACCACGAACGGTCGAAGATACCGAACGCGCCACGCGGCGGGAGCCGCCGCCAGAATCGGTAGAGGTAGTGACGATTCTTGTCGTCGCCCGCCGGTGCCGCGCTGGTGTGAACGGTGTAGGCACGTGGGTCGAGTTTCTCGGTGAGCCGCTGGATGGCCCCGCCCTTGCCGGCGGCGTCCCAGCCCTCAAACACGATCACCACCGGGCGCTGCTGGCGGTAGACCTGGAGACCAAGCATGTATGCCTGGGTCTGGAGCAGCTTCAGCCGCTGCGCGTAATCTTGCTCGTCCAGGCGCAGGCTCAGGTCAACCCGCTGGAGCATACCTGTTTCGCTGCGCGATCCGGCGGGGCGGGCGGGGGATGGCGGGGGCGGAGTCACGGAGACATCGTGTGCGGGCGGATCGCCCCGGCGGCGGAAGGCCGCCCCGCTCAGATCCGGCCCCGCCGACCGCGTGGCGGACTCTAGGGCCACGGCGGGGCGACCGATGCGCGCCTCCAGGGCGTGCAGGATATTCTCAAACATCGCAATTCGGGCGTAGTATTTATTGGTGGCCGGGATGAGGTGCCAGGGTGCAGCAGCGGTATCCGTGCGGGCGATCATATCTTCCACCGCCGCATACACCTTGTCGTAGTGACGGTGCTGCCACTGATCATCTTCCGTCACCTGCCATGAGGTGAGCGGATCGGCCATCAGGCGCTTGAAGCGACGATGCTGCTCATCCCGCGTGATATGCATCCAGAACTTGAGCATCACAACGCCATCGGCGGCCAATTGGCGCTCAAAGGCAGCCACATCCTCGCAGCGGTCGCGCCAGAGTGTCGCATCGCCTGTGTTGTGCGTGCGCTCGGCAAGAGCCTGGTGATACCAGGAACGGTCAAAGATCGCCACCTGGCCGTAGCTAGGGATCTTGAGCCAGAATCGGTAGAGCCAGGGGTACTGCGCCTCATACGTGCGCGGCGGGGTAATGGGGTGTACCCGCACGCCACGCGGGTCGAGCCGCTGGGTCAGCACGCTGATTGTTCGCACCTTGGCAGTTCCGGCCCAGCCCTCGAACACAATCAGTACCGGAGCCTTCGCTTCCAGTAAAGCCTGCTCCATATCGTAGAGCCGGGCCTGCATATCGTCGAGGCGCTGGTGGTACTCGCTCTTGCTCAGCTTCAGGTCCACATCGATCTGATCGAGCACGACATCATCCTTTCTCGCATATGGTTGATTGACCCTATTGTACTCTTCTTTCGGGTGGTGGCTATGCCTCGTAATGTTATATCCAGGCAGCGTGACGATGGTGAGACGAGAGATTCTTGACAAGCCGACGACGACGTTCTGGTAAAATAGGCCAGCCGCGTTCGCGCCTGCGAATGCGCCCCGCCGGGAGACTTCTGCATGACTGACCTGCACAACCTGACGATTGTTGACGCCCGGGTCGCCCTCGACGCCGGCGATCTGACGTCCTGTGATCTCACCGAGGCGCTCTTGGCACGCATTGAGTCTACCGACTCGAACATCAAGGCGTTCCTCACGATTACTGCCGAGGCTGCCCGCGAGCAGGCCCGTGCCGCCGACGCCACGCATGGCCGCCCTGAAAACGGGCCGCTTCACGGCATTCCGCTGGCGGTCAAAGATGTTATCTGCACCGCTGGGGTGCGTACTACCTGCGGATCGCGCATCCTTGAGAACTTTGTACCCCCCTACAATGCGACGGTGGTCGAGCGCCTGAGCGCGGGTGGCGCGGTGCTGCTCGGTAAGCTCAATTGTGACGAGTTCGCAATGGGTTCTAGTACCGAGGCCAGCGCCTACCAGATCACGGGCAATCCCTGGGATCTGAGCCGTGTACCGGGCGGCAGCAGTGGCGGTAGCGCGGCGGCAGTGGCGGCGGGTCAGGCTCTCGGCACTCTCGGCACCGACACCGGCGGATCCATTCGTCAGCCGGCTGCCCTCTGTGGCGTCAGCGGACTCAAGCCTACCTACGGTCGGGTAAGCCGCTACGGGCTGATCGCCTACGGCTCGTCCCTCGACCAGATTGGCCCCTTCGCCCAGACCGCCGCTGACGTGGCGATGATGCTCCAGGTTCTCGCAGGGCACGACCCGCGTGACGGGACGAGCGCCGCCTCGCCTGTGCCTGATTACCGTGCTGCACTCACTGGCGATGTACGTGGGCTGCGTGTGGGTGTCCCCGGCGAGTACTTTGTTGAGGGGATGGAACCGGGTGTGGAGCAGGCCACCCGCACTGCGATTGATGTGCTGCGCGATCTGGGCGCGCAGATCGTCGAGATCTCGCTGCCCCACACGAAGTATGCCTTGCCCACCTACTACATCATTGCCCCGGCTGAAGCCAGCGCGAACCTGGCCCGCTTCGACGGGGTGCGCTACGGCCCACGTGAGCCGGGTGACAGCATGTGGGACCAAATTGAAATAACCCGTGGTCACCGCTTCGGTATTGAGGTGCGCCGACGCATTATGCTCGGTGCCTACGCTCTCTCGGCGGGCTACTACGACGCCTACTACAAGCGGGCGCAGCAGGTACGCACCCTGATCAAGCGCGACTTCGACACCGCCTTCGCACAGGTTGACGTGATCGCCGCGCCTACGTCGCCTACGGTTGCCTTCCCGATTGGACAGAAAACCGACGATCCTCTAGCGATGTATCTGAGCGATGTCTGTACGCTGCCGATCAATCTGGCTGGCGTGCCTGGCCTGGTGGTGCCCTGCGGATTAAGCGAGGGGTTGCCTGTCGGCCTTCAGTTGATCGGGCAGCCCTTTGATGAGGCCACTCTGCTG
>CAIXLU010000202.1 GCA_903920315.1 uncultured Oscillochloris sp. | reverse complement strand
TCCACACCAGCCGCGCCGAAACCGTCCACTCCCACCGTGCGGCCAGATCTTCCCGCCCGCAGGCCGAGCGTACCCACATCGCCGCCAGCCTGATTGTGGCCTTCATCGTGCTGGTGGCTATGCGCTCGTCCATCCAGGCCACCTACCAGTCGTTTCTACCCAAGCTCTTTAGCGACCGTGGCTGGGACCCGGCGCTGTTCGGGCTGCTGGCGGGTGTCTTTATGGGTGCTGGTGCGATTGGTCAGGTGATTACTGGTATGATAGCCGACCGCTTTGGCATGCGGGTAACGGTGATCTGGCCGCTGCTGCTGAGTATTCCCACAGGCTTGATCTGCTTTTTGGCCCCGACAAACTGGGTGATCTTTATCGCCTGCGCTGTCACCGGCCTGCTGGTGGGTGGTCAGCATAGTGTGCTGGTGGTGTACGCCCAACAATTGCTGCCGGTGAAGCAGGGCTTTGCCGCCGGCCTGATCTTGGGCTTTACCTTTGCTAGTGGGGCGATTGGCACATGGTTGGCTGGGTTGCTCGCCGATGTCGTTGGCCTACAGACGGTGATGCTCGGCACGACCCTACTCGGCCTGCCGGTGGCGCTGCTCGCCCTCACCCTGCCCGGTCGCCCACGCCGTGCGCCGGTTCTGACTGCCCCAGCCACGGCGACAGCGCCGACGCCCGCTGGGGATTAGGCGGATTTTGGATTTTGGATTTTGGATTTTGGATTTTGGATTTTGGATTTTGGATTTTGGATAGGTGTACTATCACCCAAATTCATCATCAAAAAATAATCTCTACAGGAGGTGTATAATTACCTACGTCTCATTAAGATCACACGTATAACGTAGGGACTCATGATGATCACCTACACATCATATATCTGGCTACCGCTGATTAGTGCCCTACTCGTCTCTGCAATTGCCCTGTATGCCGGCACATTCCGCAATACGCCTGCGAGCCAGCCGTTCCGCGTGTTGATGTGGCTGTGTGCGCTCTTCTCGTACCTCTTCGTGCTGAGCCTCCTGATGACCTCGCTCACACTGCGCATATTCCTGGCTCAGATGCTCTACATTCCCGCTGCGTTTATTACACCAACCATTCTGATCATGGTGATCCACTATACGGGACACACTGCGTGGATCACCCGCTGGCGACTGATGGCGCTGCTGCTGATCCCAATGATCACTGTTGTGTTGGTTCTGAGCTACCCGCTGCATACACTCCTTCGCTATAGCCCGCAGATTGACCTATCTGGTCCACTGCCGATTATCACCTTCAAACGAGGTTCGTGGTACTGGGTTCACCAGATTTATGGAATCATCATCGCTATTAACGCACTTGCGATGCTCATCGCGTCGTTGCGTAACCCCGTGCTGCGCAAGCGAAATACGCTGATCCTCATCTTCGGGATCGCCACACCCTTCCTTGCCGATATTCCCACCGCGCTGCGGATCACACCCATCCCCAACTACGCATGGACATCGCCGATTTTTGTCTGCATTGGCATACTCTACGGTTGGGCGCTGCTGCGCGGACAGATCTTCGCCGTCACGCCGATTGCCCGTGGAGAGGTGATGGATCACATCAACGATCTGGTGATCGTGTTGGACAACAACGGGCGGATCGCCGACTTCAACCGTGCCATGCAAGAGATCTGCGAGATCTCCCGGCGGAACATCGGTACACTGCCCGATGTACTGCCGTCGGTGTGGGCCGATCTGCTGCGGCGCTACAATGGTGTCTCCACACATAAAGAGGAGGTTATCATTGGCACGGGCGAGAATCAACACGTCTACGATCTCGTCATCTCGACGATCCGGAACCAACGGAGCCAGCCCCTGGGCCGACTCTTTATTCTGCACGATGTCACGGTGCGGAGGCGCAACGAGGAACTGCTGCGTAAGAACGAGGAGCGCTTTCGCCAAATGGTTGAAACCATGCCAATACCATTGACACTGACCCGCATCAGCGATGGCACCTACCTGTATGTGAACCACCTGGCCAGCGATCATGTTGGACTGCCGCAATCCGCAATGATTGGGAAGCAGGCGATTAGTTTCTATGCCGATCCCCGTGTGCGCCAGATCGTCTTGGATGCGATTCACCAAAACGGCTCGATCCATAACTTTGAGACCCAGTTGAAGCGAATTGACGGGAGTACCTTTTGGGCGTTGTTCTCCGCATCTGTGGCGACGATGAACGATGAGCAGGTTATCCTTTCCGGCGTAATTGACATTAGCGAGCGCAAGAAAATCGAGGAGGCTCTGCGCTACGCCAATGACCGGCTTGAAGTACAGTTGGCAGAGAACAAGGAACTCCAGAGTCAACTGCGGGAGCAGGCGACCCATGATGTCCTCACTAGCCTGTTTAACCGGCGCTACATGCAGGAAATTCTGGATCATTGCTTGACCCTCGTGCCCCGTGAGATGAACTTCATCAGTGTTTTGATGATTGATATTGATCACTTCAAAAAGATCAACGATGCCTACGGGCATAAGGCCGGCGATCTGATGCTCCAGGCGATGGGTACGCTGCTGCGCAGCCAGACACGGCAGATGGACACAGCCTGTCGCTACGGTGGCGAGGAGTTTGTCATAATTATGCCCACCGCAACCCTTGATGTGGCGGTGCGCCGCGCCAATGATCTGCGCCATGCGTTTGCCAACCTGTGTGTGGAGTATGATGGGCGAGATCTCCGAGCGACGATCTCTATCGGTGTAGCGACCTTTCCTACCCACGGCGGCAATAGCGATACGCTGCTGCACGAGGCCGACCAAGCTCTGTATATGGCGAAGGCAACCGGGCGCAATCGTGTATACGCTGCCGACGAGAGTCTGGCGGCGGTTGATAAACTGCTCAGCACAGATTGATTGGGCCGTCTCGGAGCATGGTACAATATCCCGCAAAGATGTTCGCTTCTATGAGACGTGTTTTAAACCAGTTTGACAGATTGGGCACTTGCACCGCGTCCTGTTGCGGCACATCTGCAATCTAAAATCTGCAATCTGAAACACGCCTGGCGAGGAGTAGATCCGATGCCCATCCATCTGCTTGATGCTACCATCGCCGCCCAAATCGCCGCCGGAGAGGTGGTTGAGCGTCCGGCCTCGGTGATCAAAGAACTCGTTGAGAATGCCCTCGATTCAGGCGCAGGCCGTATCAATGTAGAGGTGCGCGGCGGCGGGCTGCGCGAACTGAAGGTGCAGGACGACGGCTGCGGGATTGCCGATCACGAGGTTGAGCTGGCCTTCGAGCGCCACGCCACCAGCAAGCTCCAGGTTGCAGAAGATCTGTTCAACATCAGCACCCTGGGCTTTCGTGGTGAAGCGCTGCCCAGTATCGCCAGCGTGGCCCAGGTGATCTGCATCACTCGTGTGGCAGGCGAAGAGCTGGGTACAGAACTGCGCATCGCCGGGGGCGAGGTACAGGCCCATACACCGTGCGGCTGCTCACTCGGCACCAGCATCAGTGTACGTAACCTTTTCTACAACCTACCGGTGCGCCGCGAGTATCTGCGCTCTGAGGCTACCGAGCTGAGCGCGATCAGCGTGATTGTGCAGCAGTACGCCCTAGCTTATCCCGAGGTGCGCTTCAGCCTGATCCTGGAGGGTCGCTTGGTCATGCAGACCAACGGCGACGGCGACCGGCGCGGTGTCCTGATCGAGATCTACGGCCTTGATGTGGCCCGCCAGATGCTCGATGTGGAGGCCCAGCACGGCCAGGATGATCAGGAAGTGCGTATCTCTGGCCTGATCTCGCCGCCCGGCCTGACCCGTGGCTCGCGCAGCTACATGCACCTGTTTGTGAACCGGCGGGCGCTCCAGCCACGCGGTGCCCTGGTGGCGATTGTGGAGGAGGCGTACCACACCATGCTCATGAAGGGCCGTCACCCCATGGCGGTAATTGACATTCACATCCACCCCACAGCGGTGGACGTAAATGTTCACCCGACCAAGAGCGAGGTGAAGTTCCGCTACGCGCCGCGTGTCCATAGCGCAATTGGGCGCTCAGTGCGCGATGCCCTGGTAGCTGGAGCGGGAGTTCATGGCTGGGCCGATACCGATCATGACAGCGCCGGGGTGCAGCGCCGCTTCGAGTTGCGCCAACTCGGCCAGGGTTCCCGCGTCCCTGATGCCCCCGCCTCCGCATGGGGCGTAGGTGACTCGGCCTGGGATGTGGGCCGCTCGCGCTGGGATGTGGGCGGGACGGATGGGGGTCAGGGGCCAGGGGCCAGGGATCAGGAGTCAGAGACTGAGAGTCAGGAGTTGAACGTTGGAAGCTGGGAGAAAGAGGCGGATTCATTCAGCCCTCAGCCCTCAGCCCTCAGCCCTCAGCCCTCAGCCCTCAGCCCTCAGCCCTCAGCCCTCAGCCCCCTGCGCGTGGTTGGCCAGGTGGGGCTGACCTACATTGTGGCCGAGGCGCCCGAGGGCATGTACCTCATTGACCAGCACGCGGCCCACGAGCGGATCACTTACGAGCGACTGATGGCCCAGCGCGCCGGTGGGGCGCTGGAGTCGCAGGGGTTGCTACTGCCTCTGGCGCTGCCCCTGGCCCCGGCGACCAGCACACTCCTGCTGGGCAGCGCCGAGGTTTTGGCCGATCTCGGCTTTGACCTGGAGGAGTGGGGCGAGGGCGTGCGTATACGCGCTGCCCCGGCCAGCTTGCCCGCCGACGAGATCGCCCGCGCCCTGGGCGAACTGGCCGACCATTTGGCTGGGCGCGGCGGCAGCACGCCCGCTGACCGGCGTGAGGAGATGCTGATCACCCTCTCCTGCCACACCTCGGTGCGCGCCGGACAGGCTCTTTCGCCCGAGGAGATGCGCCAACTCCTGCGCCAGCTTGATGCCTGTGCCAGTCCGCGCACCTGCCCTCACGGTCGCCCGACAATGATCTTGATGAGTCCGTCACAACTGGAGCGGCAGTTTGGACGACGGGTGTGATGTTATGTTCACAACGCTACCGCCGTGAACTCTACCGTACACGGCACATCCGGGGCCACGTACATGATCTGTACACCAAGATCCATCACAATCCCGCAGATGCTCTCGCCACGATCCACCGGGGCTAAGCGCGGGTCGGGGTGCCGACAGATGCAGCGCGGGTCGCCGTGGTGATCGCGCAGGATGGCCTGGAAGTCGGCAATGCCAAGGGCAGCGCCAGTATGTAGCAAATCCCAGGCCCGATCATGCCGTTCGCGAGTCGTGGAGAGCGCCGGGTTGATCGGACACTCGCCGGATGCCGCAGCCGCATCCAGGCAATGGTTAGCGTGGGCCAGCACCCCGCCCTGTGGCAGCACCTCGGCCACCCCCGCTGGGGTAATCTCCAGGCTCACCAGATCGCCCGTGGCGCTGGCCAATGTGACGCACGAGGAGCTCGCTGCCGGAGCCATGTCGGCTACGGCCCGCGCCTGGGCGAAGTTACCGGCCTGGAGCATTTTGCGCAGCAGCACATGCACCGGCATACCCAGATCGCGCCCATCGGTTTCGGAGCGCAGCAGGTTCAGGCCAACCGCCAGCCCAGCGCTATTCATCCCGATCTTGGCCACAATCCCAGCTTCGGTCATGGTCAGGATCTCTGGCTCGCCGGGGGCGCGCACGCGCAGCAGGAGACACGCCGCACGCTGATCGCCCGCCCAGTCCCAGGTCTGAGCCAGGATGGTGGTGGCGGTGGCGGTAGCCGAGGGCTGGGCTGCCGCCGTCGTACACTCACCATCATCAAACGGCGCAATGCCCGAGTCTGAGGCTGTAGCATCCGGGTGTACGGGCACCCCAGCAGCGAGATTGCGCATACGGGCGGCTGTCCAGCCGGGATGTATCACACCGGGACCGACCCCGGCCATCAGTTCGGTACGCACGTTCAAGGCCAGAATGTCGCCCAGTTGTCGGCTCGCCCCGTCGGCAATACCACGCATCTCATCTAGCAGGTCAGGGGCTACCTCATGTAGCACTGGCAGGTAGCCCATCGCCGCCGTCTGGCTATCGGCCCAATCAAGGCCACGACGATAGGCGAAGAGCCGTGCGTAGCTGGCGATACTGTGGGCGATCAGGTGGGGCACAGCGGCCCCGTACTGGTATCCACGCTCGTACGGCCCACCGACGATGGTCAACTCTGGGAACATAGTACTCCTCTTACGCTGTTCGTCGTGCCGCCTTCCATGCGGCCAGATGCACATCGGCAGGCGGAAGCCCGCGCTACGAAATGATGGTTGATCAGGGAAGTCGCCATTCTATCATTTTTTCATAACTAGTTTAGGATTGCCATAATGATGATCAGTAACAATACATGGCGTCTGCTTCCCTCTAGCGCAGGCACGGCCCAGAACGAACTGGCTTCCGCCGAGGCGCTGCTGGCCGGGCTTCAGTGTGTCCCAAGGGCGGCGGTGCGCTGGTATGAGTCGCCCGCTTTGGCCCTGGTGATCGGGTCGGGCCAGAAACTGGCTGAGATTGACCTGGACGCCTGTGCCACCGCCGGGGTGAGCCTACATCGGCGGGCGAGCGGCGGTAGCGCGGTATTATTTGTCCCTGGCCTGCTGATGCAGGATCTGGTGCTGCCCCCAGGCCACCCCCTTGCGCTCTCGGATGTCAGCGAGTCCTACCGCTGGCTGGGCGAGGTGTGGGCCGAGATGCTGGGGCGAATGGAGATACCGGCAGCGCCGATCTCGGTGCTGGAGGCCCGCGAGGATACCCGCGCCCTTGGGCCGTTGCTGCGGCGGGCCTGCTTCGCTGGGCGCTCGCCCTACGAGATCATCGCCGGTGGGCGCAAACTGGTAGGATTCTCGCAAGTACGCCGCCGCCACGGGATATTGTTTCAGATCGGGGTTTACTCGCGCTGGCCGGGTGCGGATCTGGCTCGCCTGCTGCGCTTCGCCTCCGAGGATGCGGAGGCGCTGGCCACTCGTGTGACGGGACTCGACGAACTGCTGCCCACACCACCTACGCCCACCGCCCTGATGCGTGCCTTCGCCGAGGTTATGGCCATTCGCCACGCCGTGGATCTCGTTCCCGATGAGTGGCGTGAGGATGAACTGGCGGCTATGCACGATGCCCTGCCTCGCTACGCACCGATCTGCCTTGCTGCAACTGAGATACCGCCCCAAGCGTCATACATGAATGTTGAACATCTGACGCTCAACCCACACGCAGATAAGTGAGGCACATTATGATGATTACCCGCTGGCTAGGATTGCTCCATGCATGGTGGGTGCAGACGTGACGGCCCGGCGTCGGGCCATCGCTGCGCGTCAGGTGAGCGCGCCCAGATACCAGACTCTGTTTGAGACCATGGCTCAGGGCGTGGTCTATCACTCCGCCGATGGCACGATTACGACGTGCAACCCGGCGGCGGAACGCATCCTGGGCATGACTTTGGCGCAAATGCAAGGGCGTACCTCGCTTGACCCGCGCTGGCGGGCTATCCACCGGGATGGCTCTGCCTTTCCCGGCGAGACCCACCCGGCGATGGTCGCACTACGCACGGGGCAGGTGGTACGGAATGTGGTCATGGGTGTGTACGATTGGGAACACGACGCCTACCGCTGGATCACGATCAATGCGGTACCCCGGATTCGCCCTGGGAAAACCGCCGCCGCCCATGTCTATGCCACCTTCGATGACATCACCGAGAACGTAGAGGCCGAGGCGCAGGTGCGCGCCGCCCTCGTCGTCGAGCAGGCCGTCCGGCAGTCGGTCGAGGCCGCGTCCGTGCGGACGACGCACCTCCAGGCACTCACCGCCGATTTCGCGGGGGCACTCACGCGGGATGACGTGATCGCGGTGATAGTGGGCCAGGGCACGTTGGTCGCCAACGCGGCGAGCATTGTCGTGATACTCGTGGATCCCAGCGATCAGCAGCCTGTCTACGTTGGCATTAATGGACGCAGCGCAGTGAATCTGGCGGCCATGCCACCCTTGATGCTCAACGCCCCGCCGCCGCTGAACGTCTTCCTCCGTGGCCAGGTGCGTGTGCCGGTCTGGCTGTATTCACGTGACAACGCAGAGGCGCACTTTCCTGGTTTTGGCGCAATCATGGCCCACTATGGATTTCACGCCTACGCCGCCTTCCCCCTGATCACCACTGATGTCATCGTGGGCGCGATAAGCTTCTGCTACGGGATGCCGAACGCCTTTGGCCCCGAGGAGCGGGCGTTCTTGATCGCCTTTGTCCAGCAGTGTACCCAAGCGATTGATCGAGTCCGGCTCTACGATGAGACGGTCATGGCCCGCAAACAACTTCAGCAGCTTTCCCATCGGCTGCTGGTGGCCCAGGAGCAGGAGCGTCGGCACATTGCCCGCGAGTTGCACGATGAGGTTGGACAGGCACTGGGGGCGCTGAAGATCAACCTGTATATGCTCGGTATCCAGTCTGAGGCCGATACGTCCCGACTCGCGGAGAGTCTGACCATCGTTGATCTTCTGATTATGCAGGTGCGGGCGCTCGCGCTGGATCTGCGACCCTCGGTACTCGACGACCTTGGCCTCGCCGCCGCTCTCGCGTGGTACTGCGAACGGCTCCAGCAGCGCACCGATCTTGTGGTAACCTTCACAGAGCAAATCAAGGACGCGCCGATGTCACCGCTCATCGCCACGACCTGCTTTCGGATCGCCCAGGAATCCTTGACCAATGTCGTTCGCCACGCCCATGCACAGCGGGTAAACGTCACGCTCAGCCGTCACGAGGAGATGCTTGTCCTGAGCGTCTGCGACGACGGGATCGGCTTTACTGTGCGAGACGGGCTCGCCCGAGCCGTGGCCGGTGAGAGCCTCGGGCTGATCAGCATGACAGAGCGCGCCGAACTGGCGGGCGGATGGGTGGACATCAGTTCAACCCCCGGCGACGGTGCCGAGGTCTGGGCATGGCTCCCCCTCGATATAAAGGAGAAGTGATGTCACCACTGCGGATGCTTCTCGCCGAAGATCATGTGCTGATGCGGGCCGGCCTGCGTTTGCTGCTGGAGCAGATGGACGAGGTTACTGTCGTTGCGGAGGCCAGCGATGGAGTGGAAGCCCTGCACCTGCTCACGCTCCACCGCCCTGACATCGCTGTGCTTGACATCGCGATGCCACACCTCACTGGGCTGGAGGTGGCCGCACGCGTGCAGGTGGAACTGCCCGAGGTGCGCGTCATCATCCTCTCGATGTACGCGACCGGCAGTTATGTCCAGCAGGCGCTCCGGGCGGGGGCGAAGGGTTACTTGCTCAAAGACGCTGCTCCGGTCGAGTTGGCCCTTGCCGTCCGCGCCGTGGCGGGTGGGGAAATCTACCTGAGTTCGGCGGTGACCAGCCAGATGGTGCAGCAGTTCGTCCAGGGGCCGGACGTGCAGCGCGTTGTCGAGCGGCGGAGCCTCGCGCAGGTTGGCGTGGTGCAGCAGTTCGTCCAGGGGCCGGACGTGCAGCGCCCTGGGCTGGAGCAACTCACCCCGCGCCAGCGCACCATTCTGCGGCAGATCGCCGAAGGGCAGACCACCCAGGAGATCGCCCGCACGCTCCAGATCAGCGCGAAGACTGTCGAGGGCCACCGCGCCCAGTTGATGGAGCGGCTTAACATTCGCGAGGTGGCTGGCCTGGTGCGCTTCGCCATTCGCATGGGGCTGATTGACCATGACGACTAACGTGAAAATAGCCGATAGCCGATAGTACGACAGTTGTAGTTTGGATCACCCCCCTCAATCCCCCCGCAAGCGGGGGGAACATACGGTGCCAACCTCCCCCCGCTTGCGGGGGGATTGAGGGGGGTGATCGGCGGGAGTCTTTCTGCAAGGTTAGTTACAACTGTCGTAATAGCCGATAGCCGGACACCAGCGTCCGCGTCCCTCAGGCG
>CAIXLU010000201.1 GCA_903920315.1 uncultured Oscillochloris sp. | reverse complement strand
GGATGGGAAGTCCTTTGGGCAAACTGTCCAACTTCGGGGTGTGGATCATCCGCACCAGCGTGAAACCCTGCCGCTCGACAGGCTTGCCCGGCCTGCCCACAATTGTGACCTTCACTGTCGTTGCCTCTCCGTTCTCTAACGCTTCAGTCCACTCTCCCCGATTCTCCCAGCGATGCCCCAGCGGGCTTGATGTGGGCGATGCCTTGGCATTCTCCTTCTTTCGCCGATGCCGCTGCGGGTCGGCCAACACGAAGATCGCCCGCCGTTGCTCCGGGTCGATAATCGCCTGCTTCGCCACGGCGAAAAACACCCCGCCGAAGGTGCGCCGCCGCTCGCCCTGGTCATCCTTCGTGAGCATGCCCCCGGCATCCTCGATCTCGCGGGCGCGAGCAATCCACTCCTGCACCTGGGCGAGTCCGCACTGTGCGATCAGGGCACGCACCTGAGCGCGTGTCCCCGATAGCGTCTCCCCCAGGATCGTCATCGTCTGCTTCACCGGATCTTCTTCACCCATACGCTGTGACATCCTGTTATCTGAGGCGATCATCACGCGATTCACTCCATTTCCGGCCATTGTAGCGCATGGTTCATTCACGGCAATCCTTCCGATGCGCTGCACGGCGCGCCGCATGCCGTTCCTGCGCCAGATGCTCTCGCTCCTCCTGCATGTCATGCCGCCACCGGGTTGCCTCCACCCGCACCTCCCGATCTTCCTCTGTGAGCGATTTCCACGATTGTGCGCAACGCTCGTCGCGTATTTTTGCCGCAAAAGCGTACTGCTTAGTGCATTCACTTCGTGATCAGGTGTCCAAGTTGGACACCTGATCTAAATTCGATACAGCAACATTTTGCTGGCCCGATAGACAGCGCCGTGAGCTGCTCACGGTGGCTGCGGCCCGTGCCGCCTCCCACTCATTCGCGCACTGTGCAAGACGCGCCTCCTGTATTTCTGCAACGATGTCATACTGCCGTGACCAGACGCCTGCTCGCGCCCGGAGAGCCGCTGGCGTCATCCTGCTGCGCCGCACCTCGGTGTCCTCTCCCGTCATCGGATCGCGCACGAAAGGCTGCCTGTCTACCTCTGAGGCCAGCGCCGTATCCGCTGCCATACGGTTCGCCAAGCTGCACAACAGCGCCCGACACTGCCCCATGCTCATCCCCTCCACCCGCACCCGCAGCGCCGCGTCGGCACGCACCCGCCGCCGCTGCTCCAACTCGGCCCGGTAGACACGCTCAATCGCCTCCTCACTCACCTCACACCCCCCCACGGTTTTCAGATGCGTGACTACCCGACGAAAGGCGGCTTTCCCGCCCTTCGTCCCGTAGGCGTCAATCGCATCTCTCACCAGATTGCGCATCACGAGGGGGGCTATCGGGGAAACTTCCCCCGATAGCGACCCCGATGCCGCACAGGGCGTGTGCGGGGCGGCGGTCGCGCCGCTGGCGTCACGACCCCCCCGCACACACACACTGTGTTCTTCCCTCTTCCTTATTGCGTCTTTTGCCCCCCAAACATCGGTTTGGGCCGTCCTGATGCTCTGTTTCGC
>CAIXLU010000200.1 GCA_903920315.1 uncultured Oscillochloris sp. | reverse complement strand
TCTCTTGCTTCTGGCTGCCCTAGTTAGCGCCAAGAAAGCTTGGCCGCTCAGCCTGGTATTCGGTGCGACGGCGCTGGGCAGTGTGGTGGTTGAAATCGGGGCAAAGCAACGCAGCCTGGAGAAGAATGGCGTATCCATGCCTGTTCACCACGTTGGCGGAGCCGTGCTACATGCCCATCGGGCAGCGCTGTACCACCTGGGAGCTAACGTGACGCGCTACTACAGCCTGCCCCTGCTGGCGGCCGGGCTGTGCTGGCCGACGATCTTGCCAGCACTGGCAATCCTGCTTCTCACTCCACCCGTCATTGACCACAAACGTCTGCACCCACGTCTGGCGCTGCCCACTTTCATCGGCCTGTACTGGCTTGAATTAACCGCGTATCAACTTGGGGTATGGGGCGGCTGTTGGCAACGGCGCACCCTCCGCCCCCTTTGGCCTCAGCTACGTTGGAGCCGCTAGGATTTTAGATTTTAGATTGCAGATTTTAGATTGCAGATGTGCCGCAACAGGATGCGCTGCATGTACCCAAACTGTCACGTACCTGTGAGCCTTATCTAAGGAGTCAACCTCGTGAAGAATGCATGTTCGAGACGAGAATACCATCCCCGCGCTCCGCCTTTGCAGATTTTAGATTTTAGATTGCAGATTGCAGATTGCAGGACGCGAACCACTGACCACTGACCACTGACCACTGACCACTGACCACTGACCACTGACCACTGACCACTGACCACTGACCACTGACCACTGACCACTGACCACTGACCACTGACCGCTGCCGGAAAATATCAGGAGAACACCAATGCCAAAATTCATCATCGAGCGCAACATCCCCGCCGTCGGGACGTGGTCGGCGGAGACCTTGCACGATGTCGCCCAGAAGTCGAACGGGGTGATCTGCGGGATGCAAGCTGCCGGGGGCACCATCCAGTGGGTGCAGAGTTACGTCGTTACCGACAAGATCTTCTGTGTCTATATCGCGCCGGATGAAGCAGCGCTGCGCGAGCATGCGGAGCGCGGCGGCTTTCCGGCGGACACTATCTTCGAGGTCAAGACCGTCATTGACCCCACCACGGGCGAGTAATTGCCCCGCGCCCGCCGCCGGATCGCCAACCAATGAAGGCTCTGTTTCAAGGAGGAATCTGTGCGCTACGCCAATCCAAACCAGCCGGACAGCAAGTTCAGCTTCAAGTCTCGTTACGGAAATTACATCAACGGCGCGTTTGTCCCGCCGGTCAACGGGCGCTACTTCGAGAATCCGACCCCGGTGACGGGCGAGGTGTTCTGCGAGATTCCGCGTTCGGATGCCGCCGACATCGAGGCCGCCCTCGACGCGGCCCACGCCGCCAGTGCGAGTTGGGGCCGCACCTCAGCTGCCGAGCGGGCTAACATACTCAACAAGATCGCCGACCGCATGGAGTCGAACCTGGAGATGCTGGCCCTCGTTGAGACCTGGGACAACGGCAAGCCGATCCGCGAGACGATGGCCGCCGACCTGCCACTGGCGGTTGACCAGTTCCGCTACTTTGCCGGTGCCATTCGCGTGCAGGAAGGTTCGATCTCGGTCATTGACGACACGACCGTGGCTTATCACATCCACGAACCGCTCGGCGTCGTCGCCCAGATCATCCCGTGGAACTTCCCGCTGCTCATGGCGATATGGAAGGTGGCCCCGGCGCTGGCTGCGGGCAACTGCATCGTCCTCAAGCCCGCCGAGCAGACGCCCGCCAGCATCTTGGTTCTCATGGAACTGATTGGCGACCTGCTCCCGCCAGGGGTGCTCAACGTCGTCAACGGCTTTGGCATCGAGGCAGGCAAACCGTTGGCGAGCAGCAACCGCATCGCTAAGGTTGCCTTCACGGGCGAGACGAGCACCGGGCGGCTGATCATGCAGTACGCCTCCGAGAATCTGATCCCGGTGACGCTGGAACTGGGTGGCAAGTCGCCCAACATCTTCTTCGCCGATGTCTTCGCCCAGGATGACGACTTCGCGGACAAGTCGCTGGAAGGCTTCACGATGTTCGCGCTCAATCAGGGCGAAGTCTGTACCTGTCCCTCGCGGGCGCTGGTGCAGAAGTCGTTCTACGGTGAGTTTATGGAGCGCGCCATCGCCCGCACGGCGCTGGTCAAACAGGGCCACCCGCTCGATACCGATACGATGATCGGCGCGCAAGCCTCGAATGACCAGATGGAGAAAATCCTCTCCTACATTGACATTGGCAAGCAGGAGCAGGCCAAGGTGCTGACGGGCGGGGCGCGGGCCGAGCTTGGCGGTGAGTTGGCGGGCGGCTACTACATCCAACCGACGATCCTCGAAGGCCACAACCGCATGCGGATCTTCCAGGAAGAGATCTTCGGCCCGGTGGTCTCAGTGACGGCCTTCAACGACTTTGACGATGCGCTCCACCTCGCCAACGACACGCTTTACGGCCTGGGTGCCGGGGTCTGGACCCGCGACATCAACACGGCCTACCGGATGGGGCGCAGCATCCAGGCTGGGCGCGTCTGGACGAACTGCTACCATCTCTACCCGGCCCACGCGGCCTTCGGTGGCTACAAGCAGTCGGGCATTGGCCGCGAGACCCATCACATGATGCTCGACCACTATCAGCAGACCAAGAACCTGCTGGTGAGCTACAGCCCCAAGAAGCTCGGCTTCTTCTAGGCGTTCGACCTTAGACAAGGTTTCAGGTGCGAGGTTTCAGGTTTCAGGTGCGAGGTTTCAGGTTTCAGGTGCGAGGTTTCAGGTTTCAGGTTGAGCGCATCAGGATGCCACATTCCGGCCTGAACTGTAAAGTATCTGCGAACCTTGTCTCAGCCTAAAAACGGGAATGACAAAGGGGCAACGTGGTTGCCCCTTTGTCGCCCTCTGGCCCTATTGTTACCGGTTTTGCAATCGAAAATCGAAAACCTAAAATCAGAAAGGAACCCTTATGACTCCCAGTCGTGTTTCCGTCACCGAAGCTGCCGTCGCCCTGATTGAGCGGATGCAAGCCCTGCACGGCCCATTACTTTTCCATCAGTCGGGCGGCTGCTGTGATGGCAGCGCCCCGATGTGCTACCCCCGCACCGAGTTCCGCATAGGGCAGCGCGATGTCTTTCTCGGTAGCATTGCGGGCTGCCCCTTCTACATCAGCGGGCCGCAGTACGAATATTGGCAAAGCACCCATCTGACGGTTGATGTGGTCAAAGGGCGCGGTAGCGGCTTCTCGGTAGAAGCGCCCGAAGGGCTACGCTTCCTGATCCGCTCGCGGGTCTTCACCGATGCCGAGTGGGCGGAACTGCAAGCTGCCGGTGAACCGCCCCGTGGTGAACAACAGGCGTCGTAACGACTGTCCAAGCACACCCTAGCGCACCAAGGGCCACTACTGAAGCAGCAAATCGAAGCTCGGGTGACCATCATCGCCGGTGATCCGGCGGATGCCGCGCTGGATAGCGCGGACAGTACCCTCACCAAGCCAGAACGTCAGCAACGAGCCGATCACAAGGCCGAGAGCGCTACCGAAAGCGGCACCGACAGCGAAGAAGATCACGCGCTTGCGGCGTGAGGCGGCTCTGCGCCGCGGGAGTGCTTTGCTCATAAAAGCCTCATTGAACCACGACGACCGGTGGAACCTTGCTCCAGAGACGATCCAGGCGGTAGTAGTCGCGTTGGGCGTTGCTGAAGACGTGGACGACCACATCGGCGTAGTCGATCACGATCCACCCGGAGTCAGACGAACCCTCGATGCGCGGATTCAGACCATACTGTTTCTGAACTTGACTGTCAATATGATCAGCGATTGCGCGGAGCTGTCGGTCGTTGTCACCGGAGCAGATCACAAAGAAATCGGCAATCGTACTCTGTGTGTGAATGTCAAGCAACGCGATGTCGTGGGCCTGTTTATCCTCAGCGAGATCGACGATGCGACGGGCTAGACTTACTGTCTCTATGGCGTTTCTCCTGACGGTGATGCGTACGACCAAGCAATATAACGTGATCGTATCATACATGACGCAGAAAGACAACTGAGAGTTGCATCGCCTCAGGGCTGGTGCAAAGTCCTCAGGAACCCGGTC
>CAIXLU010000199.1 GCA_903920315.1 uncultured Oscillochloris sp. | reverse complement strand
GCCTGAGGCGGAGGAGTTGGTGCGAGGCGAGTATGATCTTGGTGCCCTCTTGGCTCGCATTACCTACGCCGTGCATCGTGTGGGTGCCACCCGCGTGGCCCTCGACTCGCTGGGCGCGATCTTCACCCGCATCGAAAATAGCAAGCTGATCCGGAGCGAGTTGTTGCGGATCGTCGCGGCGATGCGCAGTATGGGTGTGACGGCAGTACTGACCGCCGAACGTACCCAGGAGTACGGCGAGATCGGGCGCTACGGTGTCGAGGAGTTTGTCACCGATGATGTAGTGATTCTGCGCAATCTGATTGAGGAAGAGAAGCGCCGCCGCACCATCGAGATCCTCAAGTTTCGCGGCACCTCGCACCAGAAGGGCAGTTTTCCCTTCACCGTCATTCCTGGCGAGGGCGTGGTGGTCATCCCGCTCTCGGCGATTGAACTCAAGCAGCGCTCATCCAACCTGCGCACCCGATCCGGCAACGATGATATTGATCGTATGTGTGGCGGGGGATTCTTCCGCGACTCGATCATCCTGGTGTCTGGGGCTACCGGTACCGGGAAGACCCTGATGGCGACGACGTTTTTGGCTTCGGGGGCCGCGCAGGGCGAGCGCGTGCTGCTCTTTGCGTTTGAGGAGAGCCGCGATCAGCTCTTCCGTAACGCTACCGGCTGGGGTTTTGACTTTGAGGACTACGAGCAGAACGGCCAGATGCGCGTGATCTGTAACTATCCCGAGTCGAGCAGCCTAGAAGATCAGCTTATTAGCATCAAGAAGGAGATCGAGAGCTTCCGCCCGCAGCGCGTGGCGATTGATAGCCTCTCGGCCCTGGAGCGCGTCTCGACCATGAAGGGCTTCCGCGAGTTTGTGATCGGGCTGACCTCGTTCATCAAGCATCAGGAAGTAGTTGGGCTCTTCACATCCACCACGCCGACGCTGTTGGGTGGTACTTCGATCACTGAGGCGCATATCTCGACGATCACCGACTCGATCATCCTGATGCGCTATGTCGAGCTTTTTGGTGAGATGCGCCGTGGCCTGACGGTGCTGAAGATGCGCGGCTCCGCTCACGATAAAGAGATCCGCGAATTTATCATTGACGGCAAGGGAATGCATGTCGGTAAGCCCTTCCGCACGATCTCAGGTATTCTTTCTGGACAGTTTACCCATACCGCGCCGAGCGAAATCGAACGCCTCGGTAACCTCTTCAAAGACGATAGTGGCGGGGTGTGAGCACACCGGCGCGGCGCGGAGGAGATCATGGACGAGGGCCACTATTACAGTTCAGACCAGCCTACCTCGCTCTGTACCACAGTAGTGTTTGCTGAAAGTACACCGTTACGCGCCATCGTCACCCATAGTGTAGACTCGCTACTGGTTATCGATCACGCTGGCACGATTCGCTTTGTCAATCCTGCTGCCGAGAGCCTCTTCGGACGCAGGTATGATGAACTGGTTGGCTCGCCCTTCGGTTTTCCTCTGGTGTGTCACGAAGTAACGGAGCTGGAGATCGTTCGCCCCAGCGGCATCGTGGTGCTGGTAGAGATGCGTATCCAGGCAATGGTCGTGGAAGAGGAGCCAGCTTTTCTGGTAACACTCCACGATATTACCGAGCGCAAGCGTGATGAGCAACTCCTGATCCAGTCGCAGCAATTCCTCCGCTCGACTCTCGACGCCCTTTCTTCGTATATTGCGATTCTTGCTGAGGATGGCCTGATCCTGGCGGTGAACTACGCCTGGCAGGAGTTCTCCCGCAGCGCGGGGTACGATCCCTACCTCAGCGGGGTGGGCTACAACTACCTGTCTATTTGCGACCTCGTGAAGGGTGAGGAGATCTCCATCGCCCGCGCCGTTGCAACCGGCATTCGCATGGTGATCGCGGGCAGGCAACGGCAGTTCTACCTGGAATATCCCTGCATGCTCAAAGATCGCAAGCTCTGGTTTACGGTCCGAGTCACCCGCTTTAGCAATGGCGATCTCACCCGCGTGGTGGTGTCCCACGAAGATATTACCAACCGTAAACATGCCGAGATCCTGAGCAACGAGCGTCGGCAAGTGCTTGAACTGGTGGCCCGTAGCCAGAAGATTGAAGTGGTGGGTAGGCAGATCCTACGGATGATTCTGCAGCATTACCCTAATCTGATCTATGCGGGCCTCGCACTTCCTGAGATGCGTGTACAGCATACGTCGTGCTGGGATCTGCCCACGGATGTTCTGGAACGGCTGGCCGAGTGGACACGCGCACGTGCCGATGAACGGCTCGACCGTGGACAGATTGATCGCTGCCTTCCTGGCGACTCGCGCTGGACGGGGATGGCCGACATCGTCACTGATCTCAATGTAACCGAATGCTGGCTTGTGCCGATCCGGGCGAATACCGGTAGGCTGCGGGGTATGCTGTCAATCTTCCACCGTGATCCCGCTCACCTGAGCTTGGATGACATCCATATCATCGAGCTGATCGAGCAACTGCTGATGATCGCGATGGAACAGCAGGAACATACGCGCCAGCTTGCCTATCAAGCTCACCACGATGGACTGACGGGCCTGCCCAATCGGCTGCTCTTCGATGAGCATCTGCGTCAGGCGATTGAGTCTGCCCGCCGCACGGGCCGGATGATCGCCGTGCTGTTTATTGATCTCGACCGTTTTAAGCAGATCAACGACACGCTCGGCCATACGATTGGCGATGCGCTGCTCATTCAGCTATCCCGCCGCTTGGAGAGTTATATTCGCGTCGCCGATACGCTGGCCCGCCGTGGCGGTGATGAGTTTATGCTGGTACTCACCGATGTCGCAAATGCCCAGCAGGTGGTAAAGGTGGCCCATCGCCTCCACGAGTTGCTCCAGCCGCCCTTTCATATCGCTGGCCACGAATTGTTTATTAGCGCCAGCATTGGGGCCAGCATCTACCCGGCTGATGGCGAGGATGCCGATAGCCTCCAGCGGCGTGCCGATGCGGCAATGTATCGCGCTAAGAGTACCCTGCGTAACAGCTTTCAGTTCTTTGACGCTGCCATTAACCAGACGGCCCTCGAACACCTGCGCCTAGAAAATTATCTGCGCCGCGCCCTAGAGCGTAACGAACTGGACATCTACTACCAGCCCAAGGTTGACCAAACTGGTAGCATTGTGGGCGTTGAGGCTCTGTTGCGCTGGAAACACCCCGACCTTGGGATGATCCCGCCGAACCATTTCATCCCGCTCGCTGAGGAGTTGGGTCTGATCATCCCGATTGGGGCTTGGTGCATGGCCCGCGCCTTTAGCCAAGTACGGCTCTGGCAGCGCCCCGGTCGCCCCATCCGTGTGTCGGTGAATGTCTCAACCGTCCAGTTCTCGCAGCCTGGCTTTGTCGAGGAGTTGCGCGCCATCCTCATCGAGAGCGACCTCGACCCGGGCCTGGTGATCCTGGAACTGACGGAGAGTATGCTGATTGGCGACCACATGAGCGTCACTCAGCAGCTTAAGAATATGTGTGCCGTCGGTGTGGCTCTGGCTATTGACGACTTCGGCAAAGGCTACTCCTCGCTCGACTACCTGCGGCGTCTGCCGATCAGCATCCTGAAGATTGACCGCGCCTTTGTGGCCGACATCGGCACCGAGTTGGATGGTAGCGGGCGGGCGATTGTCAACTCCATCGTGAACCTTGCTCACCACTTGGGCATGCATGTAGTGGCTGAGGGTGTAGAGACAGTGCCCCAGCGCGACTTTCTACATAGCGTTGGCTGCGATATGATCCAGGGCTTCTTCTACAGTGAACCGCTCCCGCCGCTGCTCTTTGAACACCTCTTCCGCGACGATCACCTGCCGGGGCCGCTCTGGAAAGAGTGATGCCTCAGGTTATGATTGCCGTACACAAAGGTACATATTTTTTAACTATATGTACTTCCTGCGGATGTTACACTCTAAAGGAATAGCCCCCCGAATCTGAATATCCCACCCTGAGAGTGGAACGAACCCGTAGGAGGACGCCTATGTCTGCCGATGCGCCGAGCCTTGAGGCGCGACTTGCCGCACAGGGCATTTCACGCCGTCAATTTCTCAAATTCTGCGGTGCGCTCACCGCGACGCTGGCCCTGCCTGCGGGATACGCACCGAAGATCGCACACGCGCTTGAGACAGGGCCACGGCTGCCGGTGGTCTGGCTGGAGTTTCAGGACTGCGCAGGCAACACGGAGTCGTTTCTGCGGGCGAGTACGCCGTCAGTGGCATCCATCGTGCTTGAGCAGATCTCGCTTGAGTACCACGAGACGATTATGGCTCCTGCCGGTCACGCCGCCGAGAAGTCGCTCGATGCGGTGCTGGCCAATACCGGGCAGCCATTTCTGGCGATTGTCGAGGGCAGCATCCCAACCAAGGATGGGGGCATCTACTGCACCATTGGCGGGAAGACCGCCCTCAGCATCGCCGAGAATGTCTGTCGTAAGGCGGCGGCGACCATCGCGGTGGGTGCGTGTGCCTGGGACGGCGGCTGGCCGGGGGCTAACCCTAATCCCACCGGGGCTGTTGGTGTGAAGACGGCGGTGCCGGGTCTGAAGAGCCTGGTCAATATGCCGGGCTGCCCAATGAATGTGACGAACCTGACCGCTGTGCTGGCCCACTTCCTGACCTTCAAGGACCTGCCGGCCCTCGATCAGGAAGGTCGTCCGCTCTTCGCCTACGGCCAGCTCATCCACAACAACTGCGAGCGGCGCGGCCACTTCGACGCCGGGCGCTTTGTTGAGTCATGGGGTGATGAGAGCCATCGCAAGGGCTACTGCCTCTATAAGATGGGCTGCAAGGGGCCGCAGACCTACTCGAACTGCCCGGCGGTGGGCTGGAACGACGGCACCAATTGGCCGATTGGCGCAGGCCACGGCTGCGTGGGCTGTATGTCGCCTAAATTCTGGGATAATACGGTTCCGGTCTACGAGCGCCTGCCGAATATCGAGGGATTTGGGGTCGAGGCCACCGCCGATAAGGTTGGCCTGACCGCCCTGGGTGTGGTGGCAGCCGGTGTTGTTGTTCACGGGGTCGCCAGTGCGATCCGCGCCAAGAGTTCGCCTCAGGCATCCCACGATAGTAGCGAAGTTCCTGCAACCACAACGAAGAAGGGTTAGTACCGCTTATGGCAAAGATCGTTATTGACCCGGTGACCCGTATCGAGGGCCATCTGCGCCTTGAGGTTCAGGTAGAAAATGGGCGCGTGACGGACGCATGGAGCAGCAGCACGATGTTTCGCGGCATGGAACTTGTCCTTAAGGGGCGAGATCCCCGCGACGCCTGGGTCTTCGCGCAGCGTATCTGCGGGGTCTGCACCACCGTCCACGCCCTAGCCTCGGTGCGCGCCGTCGAAAATGCCCTCGGGATTGTAATTCCCGACAACGCTCGCCTGATCCGCAATATCATCGAGTGTACCCAGTACATTCAGGATCACGTTATCCACTTCTACCACCTGCACGCCCTCGATTGGGTGGATATTGTCAGCGCCCTTTCGGCTGACCCGGCGGCAACTGCCGAGCTGCAAAAGGCGGTCTCGCCGACCTGGGCGAAGGCCAGCCCGGCCTACTTCAAAGCGGTGCAGGATCGGCTCAAAACCTTTGCCGGCGGCGGGCAACTCGGGCCGTTCAACAACGGCTACTGGGGCCACCCGGCCTACAAACTGCCCGCTGAGGCCAATCTGATGGCGGTAGCTCACTACCTGGAGGCTCTCGACTGGCAGCGTGAGATTATCAAGATTCACGCCATCCTGGGGGCCAAAAACCCGCATCTCCAGACCTATCTGGTGGGCGGGATGGCCATTCCGGTTGACCCAAACACCCAGAAGGCGATCAACGACTCGCGGATTGGCCGCATGCGCGAACTGGCCAAGAGCGCCCTAGAGTTTGTCGAGCAAGTCTACATCCCCGACCTGCTGGCGGTGGCGGGCTTCTATAAGGATTGGGCGGCAATTGGCGGCGGCGTAGGCAACTTCCTGGCCTACGGCGATTACCCGCAGAGCAATGACGGTTCAATCGAGAGCCTGCTGTTGCCTCGCGGCATGATCCTGAACAAAGACATTGGCACGACTCCCGGAGTCGTCAGCCACGAGAAGGTGAGCGAGTATGTGACCCACTCGTGGTACACCTACGCGGGCGGTGATGAGGCGGCGCTGCATCCCTTCCAGGGCGAGACGGCTCCGAAGTACACCGGCCCGCAGCCGCCCTTCGACTTCCTGAACACCGATGCCAAGTACTCGTGGCTAAAGACGCCGCGCTACGATGGCCAGCCCATGGAGGTTGGCCCGCTGGCGCGTATGCTGGTCGCCTATGCGGCGGGCAAAGAGCGCCCGAAGGCACTAGTTGGCCTGGTTCTGAAGACGCTCAACGTCGGCCCGGAGGCGCTCTTCTCTACCCTGGGGCGCACGGCGGCGCGTGGCCTAGAGACACTGCTGATGGCCGAGCAATTGATGGGCTGGATCGGCGAGCTTGAGCAGAACATGGGCAACGGCAAGCTCGACATCCACAACGGCGAGAAGTGGTCTCCCGGCAGTTGGCCCGCCGAGGCCGAGGGCTGGGGCTCCACCGAGGCACCGCGTGGCGCACTGGGCCATTGGGTACGGATCAAGGATGGCAAGATCGCTAACTACCAGGCTGTTGTGCCAACTACCTGGAATGGATCGCCCCGTGATGCGAAGGGCGCACGTGGCCCCTACGAGTCCGCCCTGATTGACACCCCGGTCGAGGATCCCGAGCGCCCGCTCGAAATTCTGCGCACTGTCCACTCGTTTGACCCGTGTATGGCCTGTTCGGTGCATATTGTTAACACCCGTGGCGCTGAATTGACGCGGATCCAGGTAACAAAATAACCCGAGTAAGGGCGTAGTAGTTCACCAGCGATAGCCAAACGTTCGGTTGCAGAGTGATGCGATTGCATCACCACGGACACCGGCGCAGAGCGGGAACTGCGACGCCCTTACTGTAAGCGAGGCTCTTATGCGCCGACGAGTCTACATCTGGGAGATTCCGGTTCGCCTGACCCACTGGGTCAACGTCCTCAGCATCGTACTGCTGAGCGTTACCGGCTACTTCATCGGCAACCCGTACCTGTTCATCGCGCCGCGTGAGTCGTACGCGAGTTTCTTCATGGGCACGGTGCGCTTTGTCCACTTCGCGGCGGCGTTTGTCTTCATGGCCAGCGTGCTGCTCCGCACCTACTGGGCCTTCGCTGGTAACGCCTACGCCGACTGGCGCGGCCTCTTCCCCTTCCTGACGAAGGACGGGCGCAAGAATATGCTCCACGCCGCTCAGTACTACTTCTTCCTGCGGCGAGACCCGCCCGAGGTGGCCGGTCACAACGCCCTGGCCGGCATGAGTTACATGTTCATTGTGATCTTCTACGGGCTGATCATCTTCTCAGGGCTGGCCCTCTTCGCCCAGCTACACCCGGTTGGAATCTGGTACACGCTCACCAACTGGATCTTTGGCTTCCTGACCATGCAGCAGGTACGGATGGCGCATCATATGATTATGTGGGCGCTGCTGATCTTCGCTCTCTACCACGTCTACGTGGCATGGCTGATTGATATGGAAGAGGGCAACGGCCTAATGTCGAGCATGTTTAGCGGCTTCAAGTTTCTGCTCCGCAACCAGGAGCCCGACTGGATCGAGACATCGCCGCTGATGACCGATAGCCAGACATTCCAGCGCCGCAAGGGGAGTACGGGGAAGACGCCGATTCAAGAAGATCTGGGCTAGGCCAGGACACAACGATGTATGAAGTTCTCATTCTCGGTCTGGGCAATATCATTCTGCGCGACGAGGGACTAGGTGTGCGGGCCTGCGAGCAACTTGATGAACGCTACACCATGGCCGAGGGTATCAGGATTCTCGACGGGGGCACCCTGGGAATGCACCTGCTGCCCTATCTCGATGGTATACGCGATCTGTTGATCGTTGACTCCGTATACGCCGATGGGCCTCCCGGCACCATCGTACGATTGGAGGGCGATGCCATTCCCGCCGCCCTGGCCCACAAAATGTCAATGCACCAGTTTGGCCTCCAGGAACTGCTGGCTGTCGGCAACATCCAGGACTGCCTACCCCAGCGTATTGTCCTCTGGGGTATGGTGCCCACCATGATGGAACCCGGACTCGATCTCTCCGAGGCGGTGGCGGCCAACCTTACGGCCCTCGTAGATGCCGTGGTTGGCGAACTGACTGCCTGGGGTCTGCCGCCACGAGACAAGATTTCAGATGGTTGATGGCAGATTGCAGATGCGGCGCAACAAAACACCGTGCCACTGCGGTATTGTGCTGTGATCTTATTTTGGAGTGGATGGAGAGGGGGTTGCGATGTGCCTTGGAGTACCCGGTGAAATTCTCTCGATCACGCCTAACGCCTTGGGTATGCATATGGGACAGGTCATCTTCGGCGGCATTGTCAAAGAGATTTGCTTAGCCTACACGCCTGAGGTGCAGGTGGGCAACTACGTCATCGTCCACGTCGGTTTTGCAATCAGTGTGGTTGACGAGGACGAGGCCGCAAAGACCTTCGCCTACCTGCGCGAAATCGAGGATCTTGGTGAGTTGGAGATCGGGCAGGTCTGAAGATTTAGGTAAATCTACACAATACCATTAAAAAATACCAGCTTTGCTGGTATTTTTTAATGGTATTGTGTATGTGAATTTCAAAGAAATAAGTCGGGCCGCAGAGCGTAGGCCCACCAGTTGTTGAGGATGCCGTCGTTGCTACCCGCCACGCGGGGCAGGTGGTCGAACCACCAGAGATGATGCTGGCGCATGTCGCCGTTGCCCCACTCCGCGCAGCGCATTGGCCGGGCGGGCGCGCTGAGGTCGGGGAAGGCGTACCAGGCGTCCGCGCCGCAGATCACCTCGCGGCGGTTGCCCCAATCGTAATCGTGCTGGCTG
>CAIXLU010000198.1 GCA_903920315.1 uncultured Oscillochloris sp. | reverse complement strand
TAGGCTATCGGCTATCGGCTATCGGCTATCGGCTATCGGCTATCGGCTATCGGCTATCGGCTATCGGCTATCGGCTATCGGCTATCGGCTATCGGCTATCGGCTATCGGCTATCGGCTATTACTCTGACTAGTGACGAGGGAGCGATGCACAAAGCATCATCACGAGAAAGCGACAGCGCATCCCCACCCACGCAGACGCGACTCGTGCGCCTGCGCAGCGGCTTTCGCGCCCTGCGGGTGCGTAACTACCGGCTCTACTGGATGAGCCAGTTCGTCTCGATGACTGGCTCTTGGGTGCAGACCACAGCCCAGGCCCTGTTGGTACTCCAGCTCACCCATTCGCCCCTGGCCATCGGTATGGTGGCTACCTTCCAGTTTCTTCCGGTGCTGCTGCTCTCGCTCTTCGGCGGCGTGATCGCCGACCGCGTCCCGCGCTACCGCATGATCCTCGTGACCCAAACCTTGTCCATGATTCTTGCGGCGATCTTTGGGTCGCTGGTGGGCCTGGGCATCATTCAGCTCTGGCATGTCTACCTGCTGGCGCTGCTCCAGGGAACCGTCAACGCCCTGGACACACCGGTGCGTCAGGCGTTCGCCGTTGAGCTGGTGGGCCGTGACGATCGACCAAATGCGGTGGCCCTGAACTCGATTGTCTTCAACGGCTCGCGTATTATCGGGCCGGCCCTGGCGGGGTTGCTGATTGGCCCCCTGGGTATTGCCGCCATGCTCTACCTGAACGCGGCCAGCTTTCTGGCGGTGCTGGTGGGGCTGCTGCGCATGGACGTGAGTCAGATCGTGCAGGTGCCACATCGGCCAGCACACGTCCTCAGCCAACTACGCGAGGGTCTGGCCTACACTTGGCACACCCCCGAGGTGCTGCTAGTGATGATCTTGATGGGAGCAATTGGCACCTTCGGCTACAACTTTAGCGTGACCCTGCCGCTGATTGGGGGGTTCATCCTGTACACCGACCCGGCCAGTTATGGCGCGCTGGGAGCCTTTCTCGGACTCGGCTCGCTTATGGCGGCGGTCGCCAACGTCTATATGGGCAGCATCACCCCGCAGCGCATGATCGTTGCCGCTGCCGCCTTCAGCCTGCTGCTCGGTGCCGTGGCCGTATCGAGCAGCTTTGCCCTCTCTGTGATCCTACTCTTTGCCCTCGGCTTCGCGGGAATCAGCTTCACCACCGCCGCGAACACGACGATCCAGCTCCGTGTCCCCGACGACCTACGTGGCCGAGTGAGCAGCCTGTACTTTATGCTTTTTGCGGGCAGCACGCCTATCGGTGGCCTGCTGATTGGTGGTGTTGCCAGCCTCTTGGGTGTGCCTAACGCCCTGCTGATCTGTGCGGTACTCTGTCTGCTGGGGGTGGGCGCTGCCACGCTTTATCAGCGGCACATCCCTCGAACGGTACAGCCCCTTGGACATCACCTGTAGGACAGATTGCAGATTGCAGATTGCAGATTGCAGATTGCAGATTGCAGATTTGCCGCAACAGGATGTGGTGCATGTGTCCAAACTATAAAGCCGGATTGAAACATTGCCTAACGCGGCATGTTTCAATCCGGCTTTATAGTCTACGGCGTTCGTAGTGCCGCCTTCCAGGCGACCAGATGCGCGTCGGCAGGCTGGAAGCCCGCACTACGAACGGTAAACCTGAAACCTTACTTGATCAGATCGCGCAGAGCCGGCTCAAGTTTGGGATATTTGAACTGGTAGCCGAGAGCCTGCGCCTTCTTCGGCATGGCGCGCTGGCCATTCACCACGAGGTCAGCCATCTCACCCAAGACGGTGCGCAGGACGACATCGGGAATGGGCATCCACGAGAGGGAGTTCATTACTTTACCCAGAATTGAGCTAAAATCGCGGTTGGTCTGCGGAGTGGGGGCGGTAGCGTTGATCGGGCCACTGGCACGCTCGTCTTCCAAGGCCAGCATGTAAATGCCGACCAAGTCGTCAGGATGGATCCACGAGTAGTACTGAGTACCGGGCAACACCGGGCCACCGACGTGAATTCTGAAGGGCTGCATGATCTGTGGCAGCACGCCGCCTTCCGGGTCGAGCATCAGACCGGTGCGCAGGCGCGCGACCCGCACACCAAGTTCCTCGGCGCGGGCGGCCTCACGCTCCCAGGCCACGCAGACCTGAGCGAGGAAGTCGTGGCCGGGGGTGGTGTTCTCGTCAAGCGCCGTGTAGTCACAGAACCCGTAGTAGCCGACGCCTGAGGCACAGAGAAGCACCTTTGGGCGATCAGTGGCGGCAGCAATCGCATCAACGATGGTGCGGGTGCCGATCACCCGGCTGTTATAGATCTCCGCCTTCACCTCGGGGGTCCAGCGCTGACCGAGGATGCCTTCGGCAATCGGTGCGCCGGCGAGGTGAATGACGGCATAGGCACCCTCAATGGCGGAGGCCCACGCCCCTACGGTATTGGTTGCCCACCACACATAGCTATCGGCATTGGGTACCAGCGTACGGGCTTGCTGTGCACGGCGCGAGAAAACCACAACTTCGTAGCCGCGACCTTTGAGGGCGGCGAAGAGCCTGCGTCCGATGACGCCAGTAGCTCCGGTGAGAATAATGCGCTTTGAATTGCTCATGCTGTGGATCGTACCGAGGTTTGGATGAGGCGTCAAGTGCGGGGACGTGGTACAATCCCGGCGGCTTTCACCTTACCACCCCCATACAACCCCCACCGCAACATGAATTATCGTCTGATTGTCTTACTCGTCCTGCTCACCCTTTTGCCCTCCGGTGACCCCGCCCGCAGCGCTGCTCGTCAGCCCGGCCTGCCGCCCGCGCTCTTCGGCCTGAACATGTATCTTACCGGGCGCGAGCGTAGCGATGCGGAGGCGACGGCCCTGCTGGGTATGGCCATCCCGATTGGGGCGCGCTGGACCCGCGAGGAGATCTCGTGGGCCGCCTGGGGCCGTGATACGCAGAACAGTTTCTATGACCGGCGCCTCGGCCAGATTGCCAACGCCGGGGTCGGTATTATCGGCATGCTGCTGACCACGCCCAAGGAGTATCGCTCGTCTGATTGTGTGCGCTACGCCAATGAGACCGATCAGCCCGAGTACTGGTGTGCGCCCACCGATATGGCCGCCTACGCCCGCTGGGCTGCTCAGGTGGTTGAGCGTTACGACGGCGATGGTAATGATGACGCCCCCGGATCGCCGCGTGTGGCCGCATGGGAGATCTGGAACGAGCCGGATATGGATGGTACCTGGCTGCCCCACGCTGATGCAGCCGCCTACGCCCAGATGCTGCGTCTGGCCCACGATGCGATTATGGCGGCAGACCCGACGGCCACCGTGCTTAATGGGGGAGCCTACACTTTCGACGCGGTTGGTCAGGGTGGGTTTATGGATCGTGTGGTGGACCTGGCCGGCTGGGATAGTTTCGATGTCCTGTCAATCCACCCCTGGCTGATTGATCACGCCCCCGACGATCCGAGTCTGATCAACGCACGCGAGCATTTCGATGTGACCATTCCTGGCCGGATCGAGATGGTCAAACGCTGGATCGCGGCGCACGGCGGCGGCAAGCCGATCTGGATCACGGAGATGGGCTGGAGTACCTGCGGCGGTAGCTGCGCACCGCAGTTTGCCAAGAGTGATGATGAGCAGGCGAACTACATGGTGCGCAGTTTTGTCCTCGCCGCCGCCGCTGGTGTTGAGCATGTGAGCTACTTCCAACTGGAGGATAAATTTGCCGGGGCGCAGCAGCCCTGGGGGCCGGCGGCGATTGTGCGCGATAACCTGACTCCCAAGCCGGCTTACACTGCGTATGGCGCGATGGTCGCCCAACTCCAGTTTGCCCGTTACCTCGGTGTCGGCCCGCTCCACCGCCCCGGCATCCTGGCCGATTATCGCTTCGACCTGGGCGACGGCGGCAGTGTAGATGTACTCTGGTCCCTCGGCGGCGCGGCGGCGGGTACCTTCCCACTGACAGCGGGGTTGAGCGCGACCCTGATTGATCGCGACGGTGGCGAGTCTGGCGTGGCGGGTACGCAGGCTCGCCTCAATCTGAGCGCCCGTCCGATCTACCTACGCCAGCTTAGCGGGCGCTCGCACAGTTTCGGTGAGACGGGCCAGAGCCTGCGCGATCCCTTCCTGCGCTACTGGGAGCAGAGCGGCGGGCTGGCGATCTTTGGCTTCCCGGTTAGCACAGAGCGAGTGGAGCAGGCGAATGATGGACAGAGCTACCGGGTGCAGTGGTTTGAGCGCAACCGCTTCGAGTATCACCCGGAGAATAAACCGCCCTACGATGTGCAGCTTGGCCTGCTCGGTGTCGAGCGTCTGGCCCGCAGCGGGATAGACTGGCGCACCCTGCCGACGGTGGGCGGGCCACCGTCGGCGGGATGTCGCTATTTTGCCGAAACCGGCCACAGCCTCTGCCCGCCCTTTCGGGCCTACTGGGAACGCAACGGCGGACTGGCGCTCTTTGGCTTTCCGATTAGCGAACCCCGCGACGAGGATGTGGGTGGTGGGCTGCGGCGCGTGCAGTACTTCGAGCGCAACCGCTTTGAGGAACACCCCGATCAATCCGCCGCCTACCGTGTACAATTGGGGCGGCTGGGTGTTGAGTTGATGCCGTGATAGGAGTTGAGCTAATCTACCATCGCCCAGAGGTTCTATGCTTCCCACGCTCTTTCAGATTGGCGGCTGGCCCGTACCCACCCACGGCTTCTTTGTGCTGCTGGGCGTGGTGGTGGCCACCATCGTCTTTTTTGTCGAGTCCCGCCACCGCCGGATGCTCGACGAGCGGATGCTCGGGATTGTGGCCGGCACGTTGTTCTGCGGGGCCATCGGGGCGAAGCTAAGCACCCTGTGGATCTACCTGAGCGCCGCGCCGGATCCAAGTCTGCTTGGGGTACTGATTGACGGCGGCAAGAGCATTCTCGGCGGGCTGGCCGGAGCCTACCTGGGAGCCGTTATTGCCAAGCGGCTGCTGGGCTATCGCGAGCGCACCGGCGATCTGTTTGCCCCCGCCGTGGCCCTGGGCATGGCCGTGGGTCGGGTGGGCTGCCTGCTCACGGAGCAAATCGGTACGCCTACCGATTTACCCTGGGGCATCACGCTCTCGGCGGATCTGGCGGCGCGGATTCCCAACTGCCCCTACTGCGTCCCTGGCGTGCGCCTGCATCCGTCATTTGTCTACGAAATCATCTTCCATCTGATCATGTTCGGCCTGATCTGGTGGTGGTTGCGCCCACGTATCTTTGTGAAGGGTGAGTTACTGAAGATCTACCTGATCGCCTACGCCGTGTTCCGTTTTCTGGTGGAGTATGTGCGTGGCAACGAGGTGATCTGGCAGGGACTGACCCGCTCACAAATCTTCCTTATTCCATCCACCATTGTGCTTCTCCTCTACTTCATCCGCCAATTCTGGCGTGGGGCGTACCGCGTGCCGGTGTTGGAAGTTACGCAGGCAGGGGGTTAATCGTTGCGCCGCCTCATTTTGCTGACCAGAACCCGCAGCTCAGGTCGGCTCTGCCAGAGGACAATCAGCAGGGCTGGGAGGTAGATCCCGGCCAGGATGAAGGGGCTGCTTCCCCAGAATGACGTGTAGATCGCCCGCACGTAGAAAAAAACAGTCCAGGCGGGAATGGTCAGCACCAGCATTTGACGAAGGCTCTGCGGAATGAGCCAGATGAGGAGTTGGTCATAAAAAAGCTGGTGCTGGATGCTGATGCTCATCAGGGCGAGCAGCCGCGCCGGCGGACATCGCCAGGCAATGAGGCTCAGGAGCAGGAACGGGCCAAGCGGGCTGAGCAGCGGGATAAACCCCTCGTAGCGACCCGTCTGGCTGAGCCAGCGCCAGGGCCAGGTGGGCATAATCAGCAACGATAGCCCGATAATCGCCGCCATCCCGATCACAGAGTGCCAGCGCCAGCGTGATGAGAGAAGCACCGGCAGCGCTAGCGTGGGCTTGGCCACC
>CAIXLU010000197.1 GCA_903920315.1 uncultured Oscillochloris sp. | reverse complement strand
TGAGCAGGCCATTGAGCAGTATTTCGCCTATATCGCGGGCACCTCTGCCGCGCTCTATGCGGCAGCCTGCAAAGCGGGCGCAGCCTGCGGCGGGCTCGACGCTGAGCAGATCGAAGCTCTCGGGTGCTTTGGCCACGAGCTGGGCATGGCGCTGCGCATTGGCGAGGAACTGCGCGACTTCGCCCGTGGTTCGGCAAACGGCATGAGTCTGGCGGGTACCAGCCTGCGCCACGGCGCGGCGACCCTGCCGCTCATCCTTGCCGCCGCTGCGGGCGACGGTAGCCGACTAGAACTGGCACTCGAATCTGGTCAAGCCGACCTTGATTGGTCGGTAGGCGAAATACGCTGCCACGGGGTTGGTCCGGCCCGCGCCGAACTTACCCGACGCACGGCGGCGGCCCGCACGGCCCTGGCTCCCTTCGCTGTCGGCCCGGCGCGCACGGCCCTGGAGAAAATCGCCGATTATGCCGAGCGGGCGTAAGTGATCACCGTGATGGTATGTAACGGCTTCGCCGGGACTCTCATCAAAATCGTATCTGGCTGTGCAACTGGTTGGAGGGCTGTGTGCGTATAATGAAGACAGGGACATCAGCCACCATCACGCAGGAGTACAGACATGCACAGCATAACCCGCAGCAGTGTGCGCTTGATCCGCCGGACGCTCGGCTTCATCGCCCTTGGCATCGGGATCGCCGGGGTACTCCTGCCGATCATCCCCGGTTGGCCAGGGTTTGTCGTCGCGATCATCCTCCTTGGTCGGCGCGATCCGGCGCTGCGTTATCTGCACCTGCTCGGACGGCGCAGCCTGCGCCGCATGCGCAGATCCCGCATCCGCCAGATGCGCCGCCTGGGCCACTGGCTCTCCGCTCACTACGTAGGAATGCGCCGCAGCATTACCCCCAGAATCATCCAGGCCGAGAAGATCTTTGGGTAGGCTCTCTGGCCGAGTCACGTCAGCAATGGGACTCTCATGCCAATTGAGACCTACCAGGACGCACTGGACTATATCTACAGCTTTATAGATCCACTGCGTAAGCCGGCCGGCAGCCCGGCTGAGGCCATGCTCAACGTCCATCGCGTGCGCGCCCTGCTGCATGCGATGGGCGACCCGCAAATTGGGATGCAGACGGTGGTGGTGGCGGGCACAAAGGGCAAGGGGAGCACCTGTGTGTTGATCGAGGCGATGCTGCGTGCCGCTGGTCTGCGGACGGGGCTGTGGACATCGCCGCACCTCAGTTCGTACCGCGAGCGCATCCAGGTGGGCCGCGAGATGATCAGCCATGCCGAGTTGGTTGATCTGACTCATCGGCTTCAGCCGATCATTGATGCCTTCGACCCTGAACCCTACGGACGACCGAGTACCTTCGACGTGGGCTTTGCCCTGGCCCTCTCCTATTTTATGGCCCGTGATGTGCAGATCGCCGTGCTTGAGGTGGGGCTAGGTGGGCGCTACGACGCTTCTGGGGTGATCACACCCCTGGCCTCGGTGATCAGTTCAATTAGTTACGACCATACGGCCATCCTTGGACCAACTCTGGCGGATATTGCGGGGAACAAGGCAGGGATTATAAAGTCGGGCGTACCCGCGATCAGTGTGCCGCAACCACCGGATGCCGCCAGCGTACTTGCGGACGAGGCCCGGCTGGTTGGCGCAGACCTCTATATCGCTGAGGAGGGTGGGCTGGTCGGGCCAGATGATTGTCTGGCTTACCCGGTGTCGCCGATACCGAGCCAGTTGTGCGGCGGCTTCCAGCGCGAGAACGGGCGGCTAGCGGTGGGTGCGGCCATGCTACTTGGCCGCCAGGGTCTGCCCCTCGATGCACAGGCAATCGCTGCGGGTTTGGCCACGGCTGAGTGGCCCGGTCGCTTCGATCTGGTGCCGGGATCGCCGCCGGTGCTGATTGATGGTGCCCACAACGGCGACTCGGCCCATAAGTTAGCCGCCGCGATCCGCACTGAACTGAGCTTCAGTCGGCTTATCCTCGTCCTCGGCACCTCGCGTGACAAAGATATTGAGGCAATTGTGGCCGAAATTGTGCCCATGGCCGATGCCGTCGTGATCACGCGCTCGACTCATCCACGGGCCATGGATCTCGACCGGGTGGCCGCCATTGCGCGGCCACACCTGCGCGGACCCCTCACCCTAGCCCCCGAAATAGACGACGCCCTGGCCCGTGCCCGCGCCCTGGCCGGCCCCGGCGACCTGATCTGCGTCACCGGCTCACTCTTTGTGGTCGCCGCCGCCCGCGAGGCGCTCGGCCTTGCTGTGGCAGACTAGGACGATTGCAGATTGTGGATTGTGGATTGTGGATTACGTGAGATTTATCCCTTGGACGTGCCGCATCGTGTCCTTTTCCGTCAAATCCACAATCCACAATCCACAATCCACAATCTCACAGGCCAATCCCATTAAGCACATCCATCACCCGCATCATTGCCAGAGTCAGGCTGGGGTGCGAAGCCTCAAAATCCTTGATCACCGTCGGGAGACCGGGCTGAAACTCCGCCCCGCTGCTCTGATTTCCATCACGGTCAATCTCCGCTAGGGCATCCAGCGTCTGCGTATGAAGATTGCGCAGTGTCTCGTTTGTGGGATCGGCGGCGGCAGCGCGGGCGATCTCGGCCCGCATCTGATCGAGTCTCTCGCGCAGAGGTTGCTGGCTCATTGAACTGTCCTTTGCTGAGGCTTCGGCAGCACCCCGCACGGGTGGGGCGGCCCAATTGGGGCCATTATACGCCACCTGCGTCTTGTGCGATTTTAGATTTTAGATTTTAGATTTTAGATTTTAGATTTTAGATTGCGGATTGCGGATTGCGGATTGCAGCGATGTGCGCTACCATACTCGGCGTACCAGTCTTGGCTACGCAATCCACAATCCACAATCCACAATCTAAAATCCAAAATCTAAAATCTAAAATCCAAAATCAATTGAGGTGTGGCGATGCGCTTCGCGTTCCCGACGGCTGTTGTTGTGCTGTTGCTGGTCGCTATTGTTAGCGGGTCAAACTCGGCACGCCTTACGCTCTCGCGTGCTTTTGGTGCGGCAGGCAACGCGACGCCGACGATCCAATCGCTTGATATGCCACCCGCCACCCCGGCTCCCCTTCCGCCCCCGGCCTTCGCCCCTGCCCCAGGCGGTCAGCGACCCTACATCCCCATCCTGATGTACCACTACGTGCGCAACGTTGATCAGGCTACCGACCCGCTAGGCTACGGCCTCTCGGTTACGCCCGATCAGTTCGCTGCTCAGGTCGAGTGGCTGCGCCGCTCCGGCTACGACACGATCCAGATGTCGGCTTTGGCCGCCTGTATCCGTGGCGAGTCGCTTTGCCCCGCTCGCGCCGTGGCCCTCACCTTCGACGATGGCTACATGGACGCCTTCACCGCCGCCCTGCCCGTACTCCAGGAGTATGGGGCCACTGCCACGTTCTACATCGTCAGCGGATTTGTGGGCAAGGATGCCTATATGAGCTGGGATGAGATCCGCACCCTGCGCAACGCCGGGATGGAGATCGGTGCCCACAGTATTAGCCACATTGATCTGACCACGCTCAGTCACGACGAGAACGTGGATCAGATCGCCCGTTCAGGGGCCGAGATCGCCGCCCAGATCGGTGCTCCCGTGCGTAGTTTTTGCTACCCCTCCGGCAAGTTCACCCCCGAGATCGCCACGATCACCCGCGATGTTGGCTACACCAACGCCGTCACCACCATCCAGGAGGGTGCCCAGAACGATCTATTCACCCTGCCGCGCCTCCGTATCTATGGCGACATGAGCCAGGATGGTTTTCAGGCAACGGTGGCGGCCTACTTGCCGTAAGACAAGATGTCAGGTGTCAGGTGTCAGGTTTACAGTTGGAAAGGGCTAGAGCAATCCTCTTGGAGCCGTGAAGAGGAGTCAAGGCTTCAGCCGGCTAAAGCCTTGACTCCTCTATCATAACCGGAATAGGACTGCTATATCTGGCATGTGTCACTTCGCCATACCGCAAAAATAACGCCGTAACACATGTCACAGGTGTTTACCCTTCAGGGCGGGAAGCCCAGCAGCTTTAGCGCGGGGAGGAACGCCCCATGCTTTAGCCCGCTTTAGCGTAGTAGGTTGCGCTAAATCCTGTATTACGATACAATTGTTCTGTACGAGGCACCCTGTTGCGAAGGATTGCAGGGTCAACGGTTGGTACAGGCACAACTGAACCTTGGCGGTTCCGACCGGGAAACCTCGGTCGGGTAAAAGGTTGAAGGTGACGTTCCTTCGACGTGCAATCGCTGCCGGGTTCGCCCGGCAGGGCCTCGGTAAGTAGGCCACACTACTCGGATGCCAGTTGCTCCTCGACTGGTAGCGCCAGGGTAAAGCCCACCAGCTTTAGCGGTGGGTAGCTTACTTTATATCCACCAACTCAACCTCGAAAGTTAGCGTCGCATTGGGCGGGATCACGCCGCCCGCCCCGCTTGCGCCGTAGGCCAGGTTCGGCGGGATGATCAGTTTGGCCTTACCACCCTTGCGCATCAGCGCGATCCCCTCATCCCAGCCGGGGATGACCATGCGTTGCCCGATGGCGAACTGGATGGGCTGGTTGCGCTCGTAGGAGCTGTCGAAGACGGTTCCGTTCTCAAGAGTGCCTCTGTAGTGAACAGATACCATATCCCCAACCTTCGGGGCGCTGCCGGTGCCGAGCGTGATCTCAATGTACTTCAGTCCACTGGCGGTAGTCACGACGTTCTCCTGATTGCTGGTGGGAGCGGTGGTTACGGCACTAGTGGAGGCGATGGGATCAGCGGTTGCGGCACTGGTGGGGGCAACGGCAGCAGCGGTTGCGGCGCTGGTAGGGACGGCAGTTGCGGTGCTGCTGGCGGTTGGCCCCGCGCCACACGCAGAGAGCGCACCCGCGAGGGCTAGCCCGATCAGACCGGCAGGGATACGAGAGGGGATCATGGTTCTCCTAAATACGTGTACAGAGAGAAGAAAATCACGGGAGGCTTCGCCTCCTGTGATTTTCTTCGTCACGACGCCACCAGCGGCATGTGCATCCGGTAAGCGAGGGGCGGCACAAGCATAATCTCAAACAGGGTCGGCCAGCGTTTGCCGGTAACGAACAGACGTTTGCCTGTAGCGTCGTAGGCGATTCCATTGAGAACGTTGTCGCCTGACTCGGGCGGGTTGAGCAGCCCGCTCAGGTCAATCGTCCCTGTTACCTGGCCCGTCGCCGGGTCAATCTGCATAATCGTATTGGTCATCCAAACATTGGCAAAGACCGATCCGTTGACATACTCCAGTTCATTCAGGTTGCGCACCGGGTTCCCGTTGAGCGTCACCTGCACCCGGCGCATAATCGCCAGCGTGCCGCTCGTGATCGTGGCCGCCGGGTCAATAAACGAGAGCGTGCTGGTGCCATCGCTCATAATCAACTGCGTACCATCGTAGGTTAAACCCCAACCCTCCATCGCGCAACTCCCGCCGCTGGCCTGCGGGTAGCGGAACTGGCCGTACTGCGTAAAATCAGCCCGGTGGTAGAGGTATCCTACACAATTCTGCCAGGAAAGCTGAAAGATCGTGTCGCCCACCAGCGCAACACCCTCGCCGAAGAACGTGGGGTCGCTCACATTCACCTGATGCGCCACCTGTCCGGTGGAGAGCTGCACCTCGCGCAGCGACGACTCCCCGTAGAGGCCGGTGCCCTCGTAGAGCGTATCATCGCCAATATACACCAGACCCTCGGTGAAGGCCGCTGTGTTGTGTGGGTAGCGTTTCACCACCTGGTAGCTGTAGGCGATGGGCGCAGCCTGGGCTAGGGTGGCGGCAACTGGGGGCGGCGTGCGGGTCGCGGGGAGAATACTCGGCTCGTTGGCTCTGTTCGCCGACGTGACGCCACAGCCAGAGGCGAGGATCATCACCGCCACGAGGGCCACACACCGCCTGAGTACGGGAGATCGCATCTGCATCGTACGCCACCTGATTATGAAGAAAAACAGCCGTGGCATTGTACCCCAAGCCTCAGGCTAGGGCAACCTGCCGTTGCCGAATAATCACCACTGGTAAGCGAACCATCTCATCGCGGACGGCGCATACGCGCTATGATTCAAGGGACACGAGCGATCCCTATAATCAAAATCATGAAGGAGGTTAGTCATGAGCGCGACCATGCTATCAACTGACCACACACTATATGTACCCGCCGAGCAGGAAGTGCGCTACTGGATGCGGGTGCCACCTGTCACGATTAATCTGGCCGCACCCGTCAGCGACGCCCTCGCGCTCATGCGCGAGCATGATGTTCGTCGCTTGCCCGTGGTGATTGACACCGGCGAACTGCGCGGCATGATCACCCAGGGCGACATCCGTGGTGCCGACATTATGCGAATTGCCGGGCTCGACCCGCTCGATATTGCCCAGGCGCTGCGCCGCGTCAAGGTCTATGAGGTGATGACTCACGATCCCCTGACGATCACCCCAGAAACCGGCCTACGCGAGGCAGCCATGCTGATGATCGAAAACAAAATCGGCGGATTGCCCGTCGTTGACGATCAGAACCGGGTGATCGGGATCATTACCGAGAGCGATCTTTTTGAGACTCTAGTTCTTCAGCTTGATAATGCCCGCAATGAGCGGTAGCGCAGAGGGTGGGGCGATTCGCGAATCGCCCCGCCCTCACAATTGTCGTGTTCGTGTATAATTCGGCGGGAGAACAGGGAGCACTGGAGCTTTTGATCAACCCTGTTGTAGTAAGGAGTAACGCTCATGGCCAAGGTGCGGATCAGCAAAGGCAAGTTTGACGGTATCCAGGCATGTGCATCTGAGAAGGGTATCATCGCCGCTGCCGCAATGGATCAGCGCGGCTCGCTCAAGAAGGCGATTGCCAAGGCCCGTGGTGCGGAGGTGGACGACACCGCCCTCACCGAGTTCAAGACCTCCGTCACCCGGGTACTCACGAAGCACTCAAGCGCTATCCTGATGGATCCCGAGTACGGCCTGCCCGCTCTGGAGCATCGCGCACCCGGCACCGGCGTGCTGCTGGCCTACGAGAAGACCGGCTACGATGCCGCCGTCAAGGGTCGCCTACCCGACCTGCTGGATGTCTGGAGCGTCCGTCGCCTGGCCGAGGCCGGGGCCGACGCGATCAAGATTCTGCTCTACTACAATGCCTTTGACGACCCGGCGGTAAACGAAATCAAGCACGCCTTCATCGAGCGCATTGGTGCCGAGTGTGCTGCTATTGACAAGCCCTTCTTCTTGGAGCCGCTGGCCTACGACGATGCCCTCGGTGATGAGAAGTCCCTGGCCTTTGCCCTCGCCAAGCCCAAGTACGTCACCGCCTACATGGCTGAGTTCTCCAAGCCGCGCTATGGTGTAGACGTACTCAAGGTCGAGGTGCCGGTAAATGTGAAGTTCGTTGAGGGCTTGAAGGTGTTCGGTGGTGAGCGGGCCTACACCCGTGAGGAGGCCAAGGCGCACTTCGTTGCCGCTGCGGCTGCCTCTACCAAGCCCTTCATCTACCTGAGCGCCGGTGTCACCGATGATGTCTTCCGCGAGACGCTGGAACTGGCTGCCGAGGCCGGTACGCCCTTCTCCGGCGTACTCTGCGGGCGCGCCACCTGGCAGGATGGCGTTCCGATCTTCGGCAAGGATGGCCAGGCCGCTCTTGAGGCATGGCTTGAGGATCGTGGCGTCGCCAATATCAATGCCCTGAACGAGGTTCTCGCTAAGGGTGCCAAGCCCTGGTGGACGGTCTACGGTGGTCTGGAGAACATTGAGGTCGTCGGTTAGTCACATAACTCTGTATGTCGGTTAGAATTGCCAGCAGAGCTGGCAATTCTAACCAACATATATCGAAAACGCGCAGCCCTAAGGCTGCGCGTTTTCGATTCGCACCTGCGTCCAGTCGGCGGCGATGATGCCTTGCGGGGTGAAGTTCAGGCCATGCACCGTGGGCCGGATCAGGATGTTCACCTCGGGGTTGAAGATCGGCAGCCAGCCCACCTCACGCACGGCGATCTGCTCGGCCTGGTTGTAGAGCTTCAGCCGTTCTTTTGCACGGCCCGGATCGCTCATCTGGTCGGCCTCGCTGGTTAGCCGGTCGAACTCGCTGTTTGACCAGTGACCGTTATTGTAGGCCGAGTCGCTCTGGAGTTGGAGCGAGAGAAAGTTCTGTGGATCGGGATAGTCGGCCCCCCAGACGCTCAGGTAGATCTGGAGGCTGGTCGTGGGATTGGTCGGGTCTGTCACCATCGAGTCAAGCCGGGAGATAAATTCGGCCATCGGCAATCCCTCCAGGCGCACGTTAATGCCCAGCGTATCCTGCCAGTTGCGCTGGAGAGCCTGGGCAGCCTTCTCGGTGTCGGTGTCGCGGCTGTAGGTGAGAGCCATCGGCGGCAGGCTTGCGCCCGAGACATAGCCGGCCATCCCGAGGGCGGATCGTGCCCCGATGGGGTCGAAGTTTAGGATTGTGATCGGCAGGCTGCTTCCGGAGAAGCCGAGCGGCAGGATGCGCCCGGTCGCCTGGACTTGGTCGGAGAGTACTTGTGTGGCCAGACTCTCCCTATCAACGGCCTGAGCAAATGCCTGCCGCACGTAGGTATTATCGAAGGGGGGGCGACGGTTATTGAAGCCGATGTAGCGCAGTACCGGCGAGTTAGCCGAGCGCATATCGGGTAGGCCACGAACGTCGGCCACCCGTTCCGCCGGGATACCGCCTTGGATATTGCCCATAATATCCAGGTTGCCGGCTTGATAACTCGTGAATGCCGCTGCCGTATCGGGGAAGAAGGTCATCTCCACGTTGGCCACGCCTGGCAATCCTGCCCAGTAGTACGGATTGCCCTCAAGCACCAGCTTTGTGCCGACCTGATACTCCTTCACCCGAAACGGCCCGCTGCCAAATGCCTTGCCTGCCCATGCATCGCCGGTGGCCTCGATCTTTCCTGGCGGCACCACAAATGCGAGGGGGTAGGTAAGCTGCGAGAGGAAGTAACCTCGTGGTGAGTCGAGGGTAATCTCCAGGGTTTGCGCATCAACGGCGCGCACCCCGCTCAGTATTGTTGCCGTTTTGTTGTGCAGGTTCTCGGCACCGACGATGTGCTTGAGGAACTCAAAGGCGAAGGACGAACCCGTATCGGGCGAGATCGTTCGCCGCAGCGAGTCGGCAAAATCCTGCGCCGTGGTCGGCGTGCCATCGCCATAAGCCAGATTCTTGCGCAGCGTGAAGGTATAAATTGTCCCGTCGGCGTTTGTCCGCCAGCTCTCGGCCCCATCGCCGATCACCGCCAGGTCAGGGTTCAGGCGCACCAACCCCGCGAAGATCAGGTTCACCGCAAGGATTGTCTGGTAGTCGGCCACCCGCGCCGGGTCGAGCCGAGAGATGTCATTCACCCCCTCGATGCTCCAGCGCAGGGTGCCGCTCGGCGGCGCGACGGGCGGTGCGGCAGGGCCGCAGGCGGATAGCAGGGCGATGGTGAAGATTATGAGGCAGGGGCGAACGAATATTCGCTGGAATTGAGTGATCATATGAGAGGATTGCAGATTGCAGATTGTAGATTGTAGATTGGGCAAGATTTCACATGCCAGGTTTCAGCGGAACAGTTCGTAGTGGCGACTTCAGTCGCTTGGCGCTGAAGCGCCTACTACGAACGATACACACCGTAAAGCTGTTCTGAACCATGTCTTGCACACAATCTGCAATCTGCAATCCGCAATCTGCAATGGTTAAGCGTTCAGCGTAAACCCAAGGGCCACGGCCAGATCGCGCAGTATAGCCTGACATGCGGTCACATCACGGCCCTCGGCGGCGGCGCTCACCATGTTGCCAGCCATCATATGCAGCACCGCCAGGGCGGTTGGAGTGTTGAGATCATTGTCCATCGCGGCGGCAAACTCGCTGCGCGGCACCTCGAAGTGCAGGGGCAAACCGGATCCGCCCGTCACCTCCAGGGCCGTGCGCAGAAGTTGAGCTGCATCACCTGCGCGGGCCACCTCAGCGCGATCATAAATGAAATCTTCACGGTAGTGCTGGCTGAGCAAGTACCAACGCAGCGTGTCGGCGCTATGTTCGCGTAGAGCGTCGCGGGCGAACACCAAGTTGCCTAGCGATTTGCTCATCTTCTCGCCATCAAGCCAGACCAGACCGGCGTGCATCCAGATCTGCACAAAGGGTCGCTTGCCCGTCACCGGCTCGGTCTGGGCGATCTCGCAGGGGTGATGCGGGAAGAGCAAGTCGGCCCCGCCGCCGTGGATGTCAATCTGGTCGCCCAGGTAGCGGGTCGCCATCGCGCTACACTCGATATGCCAGCCGGGGCGTCCGAGACCCCAGGGACTTTCCCAGGTCGGATCGCCGGGGTTGCCCGTCTGCCAGAGTACAAAATCGAGCGGGTCGCGCTTGCGTGGGTCGTTGGGATTATTGCCGCGCTGGTTGGCGGTAAGGAGTAATTCATCGTAGCCCATACGCGCCATCTTGCCGAACTCCGGGTCGGTGCGGACGCTGAAGTAGACATTCCCGGCGACAACATAGGCGTGGCCAAGCTCGATTAGGCGGGCGATGATCGGGATCATCGTCCCAATCTCGGCGCTGGCCCGTGGGAAGTAGGTCGGCGCAAGAATATTCATGCCCCGGTAGTCTTCCAGGAGTTGGGCTGTCTGACGTTCAGCCAGATCTTGCCAGCGCTCACCGTCGCGTTCCGCCCGCGCAAACAGCGGGTCGTCCACATCCGTGACGTTTTGGCAGTAGCGCACCTCGGCACCCTGCCAGCGCAGATAGCGCACCAGCACATCAAAGATCAAAAAAGTGCGAGCGTGACCGATATGGGTGGTATCGTAGGGCGTAACGCCACAGACATAGAGCGTAACCGGACGATCCTGCGGGAAGACAAATGTATCCTTCTCGCGTGACAGCGAGTTGTAGAGGCGCATAGGTACTCCAGATCGTGTGAACCCAGACATCGGCGTATGGGAGGAACAAGGGAGAGAAACCCTCCCCTGAAAACGCGCTCCCTGCCTATTCTATAGCGCGTCGTCGAAGCCCATTCCCGCCACTGCGAGCTTTGTCTCATAGGCAGACACATCAACGGCGACTCGGGTGACCAGGATGGTAATATCGTCGTGGGGGTCGGCACCATTGACGAATGCCAGCACGGAGTCGAGGATATGCTGGACAACCTCGGTGACACCGAGGTGTTGGGGGAGGCTGGCGACCAAGGCTTCGAGTCGTTCAAACCCATAGAGTTCATCGTTGAGGTTATGGGCCTCGACAATACCATCGCTGAGGAAGATCATCGTGTCGCCCGGCCCGAGATGAACCTCAACATCAGGGTAGTAGGCGGGCATCAGCGTGCCAATCGGCAGCCCGCTCACATCAATAAAGCGGCACTCAACCCCGCCATTCGGCAGCGTGCGAGCCAGGAGCGGAGAGATCATCCCGGCATTCGACACCGTCATCTGCTGACGCGCCGGATCGTAGATCGCAATCATCAGGGCCGCGTTCATCTGATTGGCCTGGAACCGAGGTCGCAGCGCCTCGTGGAGCGCGGTGAGCATCGCGCCAGGGTGATCCGTTATCCGCGCCTGGGACTCTAGCGTCGAGCTGGTGAGGGCCATAAGCAGTGCGGCGGCCACACCTTTGCCCGAAATATCGCCTATCGCCACTGCTGCCCGCCCGCCCGGCAGGGCCATATAGGTATAAAAGTCGCCGCCCACCTCGCTGGCGGGAAGCGAGCGTGCGTGAACAGTCAGGATCTCCTTTTGCCAGGGCGGGCTACTAGGCATCAGGCCCATCTGAATATCGCGGGCGAGGATCAGACCGTGGCGCAGGCGCTCGTTCTGATCGGCGATTTTGTGCAGGCTATTCTGGAGCCGTTCGGCCATCTGATTGAAGGTATCGGCGAGTTGCCCCAGTTCATCGTGGTTCTCGACAATAATCCGGTGCTGTAGATTCCCGCTGCCCAACTCTTGGGCACCGGCGGCGAGTGCGCGCACCGGGCGCACGATCCGCCGGGCCTGGTAGAGCGCCCAGCTTAAAGAGAGCAGAACCACGAGCATCACCACAGCAGCCAGTAGGAACACACTGCGATAGACCTCGGTAAGAAACTCGGATGAGGGCTGCTCGACCACAACCGCCCAACTCGACGGCGTGACAGGACTTACCATCGAGCGAGCACCAACCATGCGCGTACCGTTGGCCCCCAGATACTCACCAACCGTATGGTCGTTGGTAAAGATAGATGACAGATTGCTCGGCGGGCTCCAGCCCGATAATCGTGAGGCGAGCATCAGGGAGCCACCAGAGTCAATCAGGAATGAGACCTTATCTTCACCCTGAACGGCGAGGTGCAAAATCTGGTTAATGCGGGTGGCGCTCACCTCGGCGCTGAGGGCACCCACCAGAACACCGTTATTCTGATTGCGGATCGGCAGCACCACCTGAAAATAGGGCGTCTTGTCAGTGGCGAGCATGATGGATGTTCGTCCGCCCTGACCGATCCTGTAGGCATCGGTGAGCGCACTCGCATTGCTAGGAGCAATCACACCCCCCCGGTCGTGCAGCAGCGAACTGGCCGCCCTCGCCACCTCGGCACCGTTCGTATCAATAATCGTGAGGGCACGCAGATCCGGCGAGCTATTGACCAAGCGGATCGCATCGGCGTCAAGGGACGTGCCAGGCGCATCGGGGTGCAGATCACGTGCGGCCCGCAGCAGGAGTTGCTCAAGATCGTAGAGGAAGGTGGAAACATTGCCCGCGATCTGGTCGGCAACCGCCTGTTGGCTCGCGTAGGCGTTGCGCTGCTGCACCTGAAAAAGGACAGCGATCAGCAGAGCGCCGACCAGCAACAGTGGCAGCGTAGAGGAAACAAGATATGACCAGCGAAGCCAGGTGGTAATGCTTATTGACCGGCGGCGCGATACGCTACTGCCAGTTAAGGCATTGTGGCTCGCTGGTTTGACACGTCCCTGGCGATCCATGACGACCTGCCCTGGATATTACAGCGATAAATGGGGGGGGTGGCGAGCGCCTATTATAGCATACGCATCTGGCAGATCCGGGACACTGACTCGTCTGAGAAAATTTCAGATTTCAGATTGTAGATTGCAGATTTGCCGCACTGTCAAGCTGGTTTGAAACATGCCCTACGGTTTGAACAAAGGGACGTGCGTGGCGATGGCAGGATCAACCTTCAGGATAAGGTTTGATATCCAGCCCTTCTGCCCCGCATCGGTACGAACCTCATACCAATCACCCTGGTGCCGACTGAGGGTAATGCTCGATCCGGGGCTGATTACGGCAACGATCATAAAATCTATGCCTGGACCACTGCGCATATTGGCCGTAGCGGGGACGAGTATGTGGGGGAAATCGGGTGTAGGAGTAGGAGTGATGATGCGCGGCGTTGCCGTCGCAGGTGAGGTGGGACTAGGTGTCACCGGAGTCACGCTGGGCAGGTGCGCAAGAACGGGGAAGGGAGTTGGGCGGGGTGGGAGAGCCGCAGCCAGATCGCCGCAGCCAGCCACGCCCAGGGCGGCGACCACAGACAGAGCTAACGTGAAAATAGCCGATAGCCGATAACCGATAGCCGATAGTCGGACACCAGCGGCCATTTTCATCGCGATGGTGTGCACGCCCCGCGCATGGGTTCCTATGCGGCGATAGCGGCTCGGCGCAGGTTTTGGGGTGAGGGCCATGAGGTGGATCCTGTAGGATGTGGAGCATCGCGCTGCGTATGGCACTTAGATAAGGTTTCAGGTGCGAGGTTTCAGGTTACAGATCGCCATGCAGGCGTCCAGCCTGCCGACGCACAAGTCACCGTATCCATCATACCGCAGAATCTCACCCGCCCGTTAGGAACCCGGTCGCCCGGCGACTGAAGTCGCGGGCTCCCATCTACGAAGCCCGCGAAGGCGGGCTTCGTAGATGGGAGCCGAGGGCTTTAGCCCCACGGCGATACGGTGCCAGGACTTTGCTCATGCCATGGTAGGAGGCTTGTTTGAGAGAGCATCGCCTCTTATAGTGTGCTATACTTCGTAACCCATCACCGCATTGACATAGATGTACCGCCGCGCACACCTAGGGTGTCGGCGAGGAAGGAGAGCGAACCTCACCAGATTCTCCCCACAACCTGATCGATTCACTGTGGAAATTCTATTGTCTAGGAGGACACACCATGCGGTTCAAAGGCGCCGTACTCACGCTGCTGACATTGGTCACATCGTCTATTCTCGCTGCCTGCGGAGGCACCCCTGCCGCCGCCCCGACGACCGCCCCTGCTGCGGCAACCGCTGTTGCGACGACTGCCGCCGCTGC
>CAIXLU010000196.1 GCA_903920315.1 uncultured Oscillochloris sp. | reverse complement strand
CCCAAATCCCAAATCCCAAATCCCAAATCCCAAATCCCAAATCCCAAATCCCAAATCCCAAATCCCAAATCCCAAATCCCAAATCCCAAATCCCAAATCCCAAATCCCAAATCCCAAATCCCCTCAGGGCATCCCAATCGTGATCGGCACCGGGGTGAACACCAAAACGAAGACGATCATGCCGACTACGGCCAGGATTCGCCACGGCCCCTGGAGCGGCGTCACCTCGTTGCGCAGAGGCGCACGGGCGCGGCCAAGCATGGCCACGAGTATCGCCCAGATGAACCAGCCGCTCCAGACAAAACCCATCGCCAGCAGCAACGCGGCGATGATCATACTGGCGGCCTGCGCGGCGCGTGGTCCGAACAGGGCGAAGAAGATATGCCCGCCGTCGAGTTGCCCCGCCGGGATCAGATTCAGCCCGGTGACGAGCAGCCCCGCCCAGCCAGCCATCGCAACCGGGTGCAGGAAGACATCCTGGCCGCTGCCGGGCAGGAACTTCCCAAAAATCAGCAGCTTGGCGGCGGCATAGAGTAACGAGTTGCCCTCGGTAAAATAGGCTTGGTCGGGCATCGCCTGGCGCATCTCGGCGACGCTATGGACCGTGGAGAGGCTCAGGCCAATCAGCAGAACCGGCACCGTCACCGCCAACCCGGCGAGGGGGCCAGCGATGGCGATAGCCAGCAGGGTGCGCCGGTTCGGCACCGGCTCCTTGATTGAGATAAAGGCCCCCATCGTGCCCAGGATACCGATTTGTGGCGGCAGCGGGATGAAGAAGGGGTAGCTTACTGCGACACCGGCTCGCCGGGCCACAACGTAGTGGCCGAGTTCGTGGGCTAGCAGGATGCTGAGCAGGGCCGCGCTGTAGGCCAGACCGTAGCCCAGGTTGAATCCTGCCTGATCTTGCCCGCCTACGGCGATGGTCGAGGCGACCGTGAGTCCAAAGAGCAGCAGGGCCACCCAGAGCCGCGAGGGGGCGGGGTTGAAGACCCCCGGCATCGCCTCTAAGGCGATACCACCGCGCTGCTCCTGAAGCAGCGCCGTGTAACCCAGCGCCCGGAAGCGTGGTTCTACCGCGTCGTGAGCAACCTGTGCCTCCACCCGCAGCCGACCAACGAACCGGGGTGCCACCAGGCTCCCGCGCTGGCTCATCTCAACGCTGTCAATCAGCATGACGGTAGCAGCGGCGGTGCGGAGAGCCTCCACCATAACATCGGGTCGGTCGGTCATGAGATCCTCGGTGGGTATGATGCCTATGGGGCGCAGCACGCATCATACCACGCCATGCCTCCCGTTGCGGCATATGCTATACTACTCGCCATCTCCTGTTTTTTGGCATAACAGTGCGCTATAGCAATCCCGCAACTAGTTATGAAAAGGAGTCAAGCCTTTAGGCGGCCTTATCCGGCTAAAGCCTCAACTCCACGCAACAACCCCAAGAGGATTGCTATATGAAGTGGATGATACGTTTGCCGTCGGACATGAATCTCCTGACACATGGTCTTCACATGTAATGGAAAAACCAAATGGCTTGACAACATGCTGTAAAAATTTTATCATGCCCGATGAATCTGCTACTGGTACGCACAAGATCTCCCGAGGAAAGGGTCTATGCTCCGACTGAACCGCGTGGATCTGCCCCCGTTCTCTCTCCGACGGCCTCGTGCCGCCTTTCTGATACTGCTGCTCACCGCTATCCTGTCCGCCTGTGCGACCCATAATCCTGTCCTCATTGGTACGGTAAAAGACGCCTACACGGGTGAGCCGATCAGCACGGCCAGTGTGCGGGTTGGTGGGACAACATTGACCACCAATGCGAACGGTGTCTTTACGGCACCGTACTGGAGCAAGACGGACACCCTGGCTATCACTGCACCGGACTATGAGTCGGTGACTTTACCTCTTCAGGCTCAGCCACAGATCGTCCAGAGCAACGTGCTGACAGTTACCCTTGACACGGCCCTGCGCCCTAACGTCCTGCGCGGCGTGGTGAATGATACGCTCTCTGGCAAGCCTTTGTCTGGGGCGAGCCTGGCAATTACGGTAAATGTGAGCAATACCCTGCGCACCAGCAGTGCCGCCGATGGGAGCTACAGCTTCACGGGTGTGCCTGAGCAGTTTATCCTTGATGTGAGTGCCCCAGACTACGCGCCGCTCAAGCAGGATCTGCGCCGCATCATGAGCCACGATCTCGCCCTGCGCCCGAATGTACTCGGTGGTCAGGTAACCGACCGTTTCAGTGGTCAGCCGGTTCCCGGCGCTGCGGTGAAGGTGGGTACGGTACAAGCTACTACCGGCACCGATGGCCGCTATAAGCTGAAGGATATTGCTGAGGGTGAAAAGACCGTCGAGATCAGTGCTGATGGCTACGCCCCACTTTCGGAGGAGATCGGTCGTACCACGAGCCTCGACTCGGTATTGCGCCCCGATACCCTGCGCGGTCGGCTGGTTGATAAGGACACGACCAAGCCGATTGCTAACGCAACCCTGATTGCAACAGCGACACTCCCCGGCACCGATGTGGCCTACGTCCAGGTGCGCGGCAGCAGCGACGGTAGTTTTACCCTCAAGGGCATCCCCGAGCAGGGCTACCTCCATGTTCTCTCACCCGGCTACACCAAGCAGGTGATTGAGATTAAGCCCGGCAATCTGCCGAGTGAGATCGCCCTCAAACGCTTCACCACGAAGGCGCTCTATGTCACTGCCGCAGTGGCGAGTTCGTCGAAGGCGCTTCAGGAATACATTGATCTGATTGATACCACCGAGCTGAATGCACTTGTTGTTGACCTGAAAAGCGATCTGCGTGATGATCTGGGTATGGTTTACTACGACTCGCAGGTGCCTCTGGTCAAGGAACTTAATCTCTCCAAAGACTACATTGATATGAAGGCTCTGGTGCAGAAGCTCAAGGTCAAGGGAATCTATACGATCGGCCGCATCCAGCTCTTCTCGCACGATAACGTTCTGGCTGATGCCCGACCTGATTGGACGGTTCACAAAAAGGGTACCGGCGAGGTGTACGCCGACTTCCCTGGCCCCGGCATTCGCTATGTCTATCTTGATCCGACCAACCGCAATATCTGGGACTACAATATCCAGTTGGGTGTTGAGGCGGCTCTGATGGGCTTTGACGAGATTAATTACGACTACATCCGCTTTCCTGACTGGTACGGCGATAAGGCCAGCTTTCGCGACACGCTCCAGTTTTCCGAACCGATTGACCCGGTAACGAAGCCGGATTACATGTACGATGTGCTGACCGGCTTTATGCAGCAGGCCCATCGTGCAGTCAACGGCGCGGGGGCGTATATGTCGGTTGATGTCTTCGGGCGCGTGGTTCTCGGCCCCTCAATGACCATCGCCCAAGATATTAAGCGCATGGGTGCCTACGCCGACTACATCGCTCCGATGGTCTATCCCTCGCTCTGGTGGCCCGGTGCCTTCGACATAGCCTCGCCGGTGGATGAGCCAGCCGCCGTCCTCAAGGCTGCTAACGCCGCCGGAGTTGAGCAGATCCAGGGTCAGTACGCTCGCCTGCGTCCCTGGCTTCAGGATCATACCGACCCCTGGGCCTATAAGGTTGTGAAGTATGGCCCTGTTCAGGTGCGCGCCCAGATTGATGCCACTGAGGTATTCGATCAGGTGGACGGCTGGATGCTCTACGATTCGTCAAACTCCTATCGCGGAGCCTTCAACGGGGCTGTGAAGCCTGAGAAGTAAGGAAGCCCATGAGCCGAAGCGCCGTTCTTCCACACGCTCTCGCCTTCGTGTTCGTCGTCGTCCTGCTCTCCGTCGCCCTGCCCGCCCGTGCCCAGCAGGCACCACAGGCACAGGTAGACTCCTGGACGTTGAGCGATGTTGCCCAATGGGAAGCCGGTTCCTCTAGCGGCCTGTTGATCACAAATAACGCCGGGGGTGAGGTTCGCCTTGCGGAGGATCAGATCGCCGGGGCTTTCTTGTCGCTGCCTTTCGCCACGACTTTTCCCTTCAATGCGGCGGGGGCGGTCTGGAACGCGGAGCAGATCGCGGGTACGAGCCTACGATTGGAGTTGCGCACACGGGCGACCCCGCCACCGACAGAGGGCAATCCCGATGATGGCTGGGGCGCGTGGCAGTCTCTCGATAGCGGCGATGCCCGTTCGCAGGCGGATGCTCCTGCCTTCGCGACCGCCAATGTCTTAACCTTCCCCTCCGACAGTCGCTACCTCCAACTGCGGGCCAGTCTCACCAGCACGATTGTCCGCGCATCGGCGACGCTCAGTTCGGTGACGGTGAGCTACCTCCAGACGGCCCAGGATCCACCAACGCTAGCCGCTGGTCTGCCGCGCCGCCCAATCCTCTCTGGCAAAGAGACCCTTACCCCGCGTCCGGTGCTGGTCGGTCGCAGCGATTGGAGTGGCCGCGTGGAGGCTGCCCGCCTCAACCGCAGCGATCCTCGCGGCGTGATCATTCATCAGATTGCCGCTGACCCGGCGGTGGCGAGCAGTATTGATCTGATGCGTGCTTTGCTTTCCTACCAGACCAATGTACTCGGCTGGGATGATCTGGCCTACCACTATGTTATTGATGCCGACGGCACGATCTTCGAGGGCCGCTTGGGCGGGCCAACCTCCGATGTCGGTCGGCTTTCGGGTGGCGATACGGCCATTCACGTCGCGGTGATCGCTCCCTCCGATGGTACACCGAGCGATGCCGCCCAGAACTCCCTGGTCAGCCTGCTGGCATGGCTTGGTCAGGCGTATGACATTACGCCTAGCGGGCAGCATCCGGTGCGGGACTCTTTGCGCCTGAACATCGCGGGACATAACGAGGCTGACGTAGCCGCTGCCGATCCCTACCCGGCCACCAGCAGCCTGCTGCCGCAACTCCGCAGCCGCATCGACCAGTCTACTGTCCGAGCGCGCTGGTACTTCGCTGAGGGCAATGTCGCTGACTACAACGAGCGCCTGAGCATGTTTAACCCCACCGGCGCTCCCGCCGAGGCCAGGGTGACGCTCATCCGCCCTGCGCAATCGCCGTTTACTCAGGTCGTCGGCGTGCCCGCCGCTGCTCGCAGCGACCTCGTTCTGAATGATCTGATCACCGACACCGCGCTCATCAGCACCACTTCGCTGCCCATGATCGTCGAGTCGAGCGTACCCATCCTGGCCGAGCGCACGATGGGTCTCAGCACCGATGTGGACGGCGGCCCCGGTATTGATCGGCTCTCGCGGATTTGGTATCTCGCCGAGGGTTCTACCGAAGATACCAACCGCACCTATCTGATCCTCTTCAACCCGCAAGCTACCGCTGTGTCCGCGACGATTACCTACATGCGCAGCAACAGCACGCAGCTT
>CAIXLU010000195.1 GCA_903920315.1 uncultured Oscillochloris sp. | reverse complement strand
CTGCGAAGATATTTACAACTGTCGTACTATCGGCTATCGGCTATCGGCTATCGGCTATCGGCTATCGGCTATCGGCTATTTTACCTCAGACAATCAGCCCAAGTTCCCTGGCCCGCTTGATGGCCTGGGTGCGGCTGAGTACATCGAGTTTTCCATAGATATTGTTGATATGCTTTTTCACCGTACTGATGCTGACGATCAGACGACAGGCGATGTCTTGGTTAGAGAGGCCAGCGGCCACCAGGGCCAGCACCTCACACTCACGTGGGGAGAGCGGCTCGATCAGTGCGGCGGCGGGGGTGACGGGCAGACGAACGGGGGCGGCGGTGAATAGGGCCAGGATGCGATCAATGGAGGCGAGAGCCTGACGGGATGGCGCGTCGGCACGTGGGGCCAGAGCGAGGCGGCAGTCGCCAAGAAGCGCACGCATCGGCTCGCCCATATCGACGAAGCTGCGCAGGTAGCCTTCTGGCTCGGCGAGGGCCAAGGCACGGAGCAGGATAGATCGAGCGGCGGGCTGATCGCCGACGGCGGAGGTGGCCAGGGCCACTAGGGCGTCAATCTCGATCAGCGAGCCGTGACGACCCTCGGCGGCGGCAAGGGTGCGCAGACGCCCGAGCAGATGACGGGACTCGGCAGGCCGATCCTGGGCCAAGCGCAGATGCGCCAGTGCGAGGTAGTCAATCTCTTCAAGATAGCTCAGGGGCGCATCAATCTGAAGCCGTCGGCCTTGATCCCAGGCCGTCGCAGTAGCAATGTCGCCTATGCACAAGGATAGGCGGGCCTGCTCAGCACCAAGCCAGTCGGCCAGACGCGGCACACCTGTGGAGTGAGCGAAGGCCAGGGCCGACGCCATCGTGGCCCGCGCCGCATCTCGATCACCTCTGGCCTGCTGAATCCGGGCCATGCCGATCGGCGCCATCAGCAAAATCTCTACATTCGCCCCCTGGCGACCGAGGCGTAGGCTGTCAGCAAGGAGCATCTCCGCCGCATTCAGATCGTTCCATTCGTAATACAGCAGCCCCATCCCCATATACGCCGCACCAGCAACCGGCACCAGACGACCGGCAAGCGGATCGCTGGCCGGGTAGAGGCGGGCACCGAGATCAATGGCCGACTGGAAGGTCTGTTCGGCGCGATGGAGTTGACCGATACGTGCGTGGAGTTCGCCAAGCTGGCGCAGCGCGAAGATGGCGATGATCGGCATCCCCGCAACCTGCCCGGCGTGCGCGGCCTCGTTCAGGGCCGTTTCAGCGGCAGCCATATCGCCGCTGATATAGGCCGAACTGCCGAGCATTAGGGAGACCACGCTGCGCACGATTACGCTGTCGGTGGGTAGTTCGGCCAGGGCAGCGCAGGCCAGTTCCACCGTCCGCATCGCATCGCGGCGCAACCCAGACACCGTGGCGCGGACGGCCAGCACCTCGCTGCGCAGATTACGTGGCGTGAAGGGTGCCGTCTGCGCGGTAGGCGTATCGGGGTCGCCATCACATGCGGCAAGAATCTGCGCGACGTGATCAAGCGGGGCATCAACCGCCTCAAACTGGCCAGAGACGGCCCGCGCCCACGCCTCAATCAGGCAAATGCCAGGGCGAGCGCGGGCCAGATCTTCCGGCAAAGCGCGTAGCCAGCCGAGTACCGTAGCAACCTCACTGCGCAGCAGAAGCGGACGCCCCTCCTGCTCAATCAAAACCGCAGCGCGCAGATAGTCGCCAGCGGCCAGCAGATGACTGACGGCCTCGGTGGGCATACCGGCGGCGGCATACCAATTGGCGGCTCGCTGGTGCAGGTGCGGCTCCCGCTGAGGTTCATCGCGGCGCAGCCGCTCGCGTAGAAACTCGGCGAAGAGGGCGTGGTAGCGATACCAGCGGCGTTCCTGATCAAGCGGCATCAAAAACAAGCCCGCCCGCTCAAGCTCCTCAAGGATAACCGCTGAGGGCTGAGGTTCGGCGGCATCAGCTCTCATCCCTTCGCCTTCATCCTTCAGCAGTGCGTCACACAGATCGGCGCAGAGCATATCGAGGATGGAGGTGGCGATCAGAAAGTGGCGGCGCTCGGCAGACTGACGAGCGAACACCTCTTCCGCGAGGTAATCAACCATGTGACGGTTACTGCCGGTAAAGGCAGCGATAATCTGGCGGGGCTGGCCACCCTCACGGATCGAAATTGCGGCCAGATGAATGGCGCCGGGCCAGCCTTCGGTACGAGCAACGAGGTCGGCCAATTCATCAGGAGCCAGGACGAGATCGTGGGCACGCAGGAAGGCTGCCGTCTCAGGCAGCGAGAACCGCAGATCGGCAGCGCGCAGTTCGGTCAACTGGCCGCGCATCCGCAGGCGACCCAAGGGCAGCGGCGGCTCACTCCGGCTGAGGATTGCCACCTGCATTAGCGGCGGCAGATGATCAATCAGCAGAGCCATCCCGGCGTGGATCGCGGGGTCGGTGATCAGGTGGTAATCGTCAAGGACAAGCAGGCACTGATCGGTCAGTGTGCCGAGGTCGTCGAGCAGTGCGCCGATCACCACCTCCAGCGCGGGCGGCTGGGGCGACTGAAGCATGGAGCGGGCGTGATCGCCCAGGCCAGGAAAGGCATGCGACAGCGCGGCGACCAGCGCGACCCAAAAACGGGTCGGGTCGGCGTCGCGCAGATCGAGGGAGAGCCACGCGATGATTGCAGAGTGCAGATTGCAGAGTGCAGATTGCGTGCCAGATAAATCTGCACTCTGCGATCTGCACTCTGCAATCCACGAGGTAAGCAGCGTCGTCTTACCGAAACCAGCGGGAGCGACGATCAATAGCAGGCGGGTATCGGCAGAGGCGACGAGGCGCGTGGTGAGCTGCCTGCGATCCACAAGAGCGACCGGCAGGGGCGGTGGGTTGAGCTTCGCGACGAGCGGCAAGGCCGAAGCGTTGAGCATACAGACCTTAGAGATCGTGTGGTACCGAATCAATCATTCCAAAGACCTGTACCGGCGGACCGAGCTGGATACCATCGGTGGTAAGCGGACAGAGATACGCATACACCTCAACGCCACTTGCCAGAGCGGCACGCAGCGCACGGCCAAATCCCGGATCAACTTCATCATTGGGCACCAGCGCAAGGGCGCGGTGGCGCTGGATAATAAAAACGACGGCGCAGCGCTGGCCGTTACGAGCCATCATGCCCAACTGCTCAAGCTGGCGACGGCCCCGCTCGGTGGGCGCATCAGGAAAGCGGGCAATGCGCCGGGAGACCAACCCCACCGACTTAACCTCTAGGTAGCAGGTGTTGAACCCCTCGCCGAGCCGAAAATCGAAGCGGTTCTCGCCCACTGTCACCTCGCGCTGCACCTTTGTGTAGCGGGCAAACTGTGGCAGGGCACCACTCGACAGCGCCGCAGACACCAGTCGGTTGGGCATCTGCGTGTCTAATGAAATGAGTTCATCGCCCTGATAGACACCCACCACCTGAAAGGCCGTCTTGCGACCGATCTCGTCGCGTGGGGCCAGGAGCAGGCGAGCGTTTGGAACAAGCAGATCGGCAAGACGACCACGATCAGCCATGTGAGCGCGCACGGGCCTGCCGCTGATCAACGCATCAACCAGGAGTTGGTTTGTGCGGGCGACAAAGGTGGCCTCAACTAGTGGGCCAGTAGCGTTAAGCGGAATCCTGACGGACATAATGACGTATCTCTGTTGGTGGCGATGACGCAGCGTTGCGGTGGCCCACAGGCGATTATAACATTAGACAAGGTTTCAGGTGCTAGGTTTTAGGTTTCAGGCGTAGCGCATCAGGATGCCTTGTGTATGCCGAAACTGTAAAATATCCGAGAACCTTGTCTTCGTGGCGTCAGAAGATGCTATATTGACACTCTTCAATATATCTGCTACACTGCCCCCTGAAGGAACACGATGCCGATGATCAAGCTGATTGAGATAACCGAGAAGAGCAGCCCTGGTTGCTGTAGCCCCAACTTGGCACCGCGCATCGGTGGCGACGAGGTGCGCACACTCAGCGACGACCTGGGTGTCTTAGCGCACCCGATCCGGCTCCAGATTCTCGACATGCTCGCCCAGCGCGATGGTCATGTGTGTGTGTGTGACCTGGAGGCCGCCCTGCCGGTGAAGCAACCCACGGTCTCGCATCACCTCAAGCTGCTGCGTGCGGCTGGCCTGATTGATTGCGAGCGCCGTGGGCTGTGGGTCTACTACTTTCTCCTCCGCCCTGCCCTGGAGTCGCTTCGCACCCGCCTGCTGGCACAGTTCGATGCCCTACGCTAGCAGTTTTCCGCTTTTTTTATCGGTGTTATATCGAAGTCTATCAATACAAGGAGATCCCCATGAGTGAGCCGATCAGCGACCCAACCGCCATCAAAGCTGCCGTCCGTGAGCATTACGGCAATGCCATCCAAGCCGCCAGCGGCTGCTGCGGCCCAACCTGCTGCGGCCCGACCAGCACCGAGGTCGCTCTCTACGGAGCAGAGACGATCACCGCTCTGCCCGCCGATGTCGTGACGGCCTCGTTCGGCTGCGGCAACTCTCTGGCCATCGCCAAGCTTCAACCCAACGAGGTTGTTCTCGACCTGGGATCGGGCGGCGGGCTAGAGGTGCTGCTTGCCGCCCGTCAGGTTGGTCCGGCGGGATTCGTCTACGGCCTCGATATGACCGATGCGATGCTGGAGACGGCCCGGCGTAATGCGCAGAAGCTCGGCGCGACAAATGTGAGCTTCCTCAAGGGCGACATCGAGGCCATCCCGCTGCCCGACCGCTCGGTTGACGTGATTATCTCCAACTGTGTGATCAATCTGGCTCCCGACAAGGGCCAGGTGCTGGGTGACGCCTTCCGCACGCTGCGGCCCGGCGGGCGACTGGCAGTTTCTGATATTGTTTTTGACGGCGAGTTGAGTGATCTGCCAATCGCCGAAGCCGAACTGCGCACGGCCCTGAGTTGGGCCGGATGCTTTGCCGGTGCTCTCTCAATGAGCCAGTATCGCACGCTGCTGGAGGCAGCCGGATTCACCGAGATTGACCTGACGGTGACGCAACGCTATGGGGCCGACGATCTACGCGCCCAAGCTCTGGCGGATGAGGGTCTGCTTCCTGTCGAGATACTCCAGTCCCTGGACGGGAAGATCACCAGTTGCGCGATCACCGCTCGTAGGCCGGGATAGCAGGAGGCGGGAGGCAGGGGGCAGGAGGCAGGGGGCAGGAGGCAGGAGGCAGGAGGCAGGAGGCGGGAGGCGGGAGGCAGGAGGCGGGAGGCAGGAGGCGGGAGGCATGCCTCCGGTTCCCTCCTCCTGCCTCCTGCCTCCCGCCTCCCGCTCACTCCCGGACTGTCACCGGAGTCGCTTCAACCGACGGGGAGGCCGCAAAGCGGCGCGTGGCAAGCAAGATCGCCCCTAGCAGCAACACCTCGCCGGTGTTGACCAGCGCGCCGCATAGGCCGGCATCAGGCACGGCCTGAACCAGCACGGTGTAGAGTGCCGCCAGAATGATCCACGGCCAGCGCGCCCGCACTCCAATTGCCCCGCCGTACACCATCGCCGCCGCCAGCAGCAGCAGTGCCCCTGGCGGGGGACCAACCGGGTGGGCGTGGTTGTAGAGCAGCACGTCGCTGCGGTGCTGCGGTGCCAGCGTGAGTCCCATCAGTTCCCCAAACACCCCGGCACCGAGCGTTGCTACCGCGAGCAGCACCGCAACCGGCATGGCCGCCGGGTGACTGGCCCAGCGCACACTTGCCCCGCGTGCCAGCAGTGCCAGGGCGATCGCCAGTGTTGGCAGGGTGAATACATGCAGCAGAAAGCGCAGCCATGTGAGGGCGATGAGTTGCGGCCCCTCGCCGACAAAGCTGCCTACGGCGATCACGATACTGTCGTAGGGGATGGCCAGAACTGTTGGCAGGGTGAACAAAAGGGCCAGCGTGGGTGTGGTTGCGAGTTGGCGCAGCCCAGCGACTCCCATGAAGAGCGAACATGCCGCGCATATCAGGTAGATTGCGGTCAACATCCCGATGTCCACCTTAGACAAGGTATCAGGTGTCAGGTATCAGGTGTCAGGTTTACAGCGGATTCAGCCCGCCGAACAGCTCCGCACGCGACTGAAGCCGCTACGACGAACTGACCCCTGACCCCTGACCCCTACAGCTTAACGCTGTACGCCTGATCAACATCGTCCAGGGCGCGGATGCGCGCCATCACCTCGTCAGATGCAGGCTCGTCGAGGGTTAGCACCATCATCGCACGCTGGCGAGGCAACTGGCGACCCACGTACATCCCCGAGATGTTCACGTCATCCTCACCGAGCAGCGTACCGACGTGCCCGATCATGCCGGGCCGGTCGCGGTGGTAGGTGAGCAGCAGCGCACCCTGAGGCACAAAGTCCACAAAGTAACCATCGGACTGAACGATGTGCGGCTCGCCGCGCAGCACGGTGCCGCTGAAGGTTCGCAGAGTGTCAGCCGTCTGCACGCGCACAATCAGCAGGCCCGAGTAGTTCTCCGCGTCGGGGTTGGTGCGCTCGCTGATCCGCACGCCACGCTCGCGGGCGATCAGGGGTGCGTTCACCGGCGTAATCCGCTCGGAGCTGTTAGCTGAGAGCAAGCCCTGGATCACCGCCAGCTTCACCGGCTGGGTGTCCACACTGGCCAGTTCGCCGCAGAACTCCAACTCGTAGCTGCGCACCGGCTCCTGGATGAGCTGCATAATCAGCGCGCCCATGCTGCGGGCCAGGCCGAGGTAAGGCTGGAGTACCTGCCACGCCTCGGGCGCGACAAAGGGCGCATTCACGGCGTAGCGCGGAGTACCTCCGGTAATGGCGGTAGCCACGCCCTCGGCCACTTCAGTGCCGGCTGAGGTCTGGGCCTCGGCGGTGGATGCGCCGATGTGCGGCACCGTGATGATCTTCGGGTGGCGCAGCAGCGGGCTATCGGCTGGAGGCGGCTCGGTGTTGTAGACATCCAGGGCTGCGCCGCCGAGCTTCCCGGCGTTGATCGCCTCAACCAAGGCGGTCTCGTCAATAATCCCGCCGCGTGAGGCGTTGAGCAGGAAGGCACCGGGCTTCATCTGGGCGATGCGAGCGGCGTTGAAGAGGTTGCGGGTGCCATCGGTAAGCGGTACGTGGATGGAGATCACATCGCTGCGCTGAACCAGTTCGTCCATCGTCACCAGCTCTACGCCGATCTGCTCGGCCCGGTCGAAGGAGACCACCGGGTCGAAGGCCAGGACAGTCATTTCCATGGCGCGGGCGCGGATCGCCACCTCCGAGCCGATCCGGCCCAGCCCGATCAGACCGAGGGTCTTGCCGCGCACTTCCCAGCCGCTATACTTTGTGCGCTCCCACTTCCCGCTCTGGAGCGAGGCGTGGGCCTGGGGGATCTGGCGGGCCAGCCCAAGAATCAGGCCAATCGTCAGCTCAGCCACGGCGATATTATTGGAGGCCGGCGCATTCACCACAATAATGCCCCGGCGGGTAGCGGCGTCCACATCAATGTTATCCACGCCGGTGCCAGCGCGGCCCACCGCACGCAACTTCACGCCGGCCTCGATCACTTCAGCCGTGACCTTGGTGGCCGAGCGCACCACGAGGGCGTCGTAGTCGGCGATGGCGGCCAGCAGGCCGGCCTTATCCAGATCGAGCCGTACATCCACCTGACCGGCACGACCCAGGACGGCGAGTCCCTCATCGGCGATCTTCTCCGTGACAAGAATACGATCCACAGCGTTGCTCCTTAGTAAAGCGGCACATCCGCTCCCAAATCCTTAGACAAGGTTCGCAAATACTTTACAGTTCAGGGCGAAACCTGGCATTCTGATGCGTTCGACCTGAAACCAGAAACCTCGCACCTGAAACCTTGTCTTACACAACAAAACGGCCCTCGATCTCCTCGCAGATCGCGTGGAGGATCAGGGTATGAACTTCCTGGATGCGGGCGCTGCTCGCACTCGGCACCACCAGGACGTGATCGGCCAACTCGCGGGCGGCCCCGCCACCTTTGCCGAGCAGTGCGATACAGGTGACACCACTGGCACGGGCGGCGTGCAGAGCGGCCAGGATGTTGGGAGACCCGCCACTCGTGCTAAAAATCACCAGCAGGTCGCCGGGGCGAGCCAGAGCCTCAATCTGGCGGGCGAAAACCTGCTCAAACCCGAAGTCGTTGGCAATACATGTGATCGTGCCGACATCGGTGTTCAAGCAGACGGCAGGAAGAGGCCGACGGGTGGCGCGATAGCGGCCCATCATCTCCTCAGCCAAGTGGATGGCGTCGGTGGCACTACCGCCATTGCCACAGGTAAAGAGGGTACTCCCACTCAGCACGGCGTCGGCCACCAGGCGACAGATTGCGTCAACCGCGTCGGCCTGGGCCGTGAAGGACTGGACGACAGCGGCACTCTCATCAAGCTGATCGCGAAAAGACACGTGCATCGTACAAACCATAAGGGGCGAAGCGCTGCCGGATTACCCAGACACGCCTCGCCCCCACGTCATCGTCGGGCGCATGAGACCCCTATCATACCACCGTTCTCAATGCATGAGGCTGCGTGGAGTCGAGTAAAATCCCTTCCTCCCGCCACCTGCCTCCTGTCCGCCCTCATATCTGGCGTGGTTAGCAATGAGCGGCTATACTGTCTGAATACCGTGTAGGTGATATGCTAGCTGCGGAGGTTTTGTATGTTGAAACCGGAGGATCTACCACTAAGCAGCGAAGGCATGAGCCAGCGCGAGTACGATCTGTTGCGCCGCGATCTGGCTGAGTCGCACATTGAGACTCGGAGTCTTCGCCGTCAGTTGGATAAGTCGCTGGCTGCGGTTACGGAGGCTCAGCGTGCCCATACGAAGATGGTGGTAACTCTTACAGAAACGATGCGTGAGAATACGATGCTGGTGCATGACCGGGATATGTGGCGACAGCGGGCGATGCGCCTTGAGGCGGGTCTCCCGGTTGATCTGCCCAATGAGCATATTTTGACGGTTGATGGTGGCGAGTTGACCGGTCACCTCAGCGATGATGAAGTGAACGCGATTCGTAAGGCGATGGCGCGTCTGCATCACCCCGATGTCGGCGGGAACCCCGACCGGATGAAGGTATGGAACGCGGCACTCGACCGGCTGGTGCGCTGAATATTTATGTAATGTAGAAACGTACGATGACAACAGTATCAATTGTCCAGATCGGGGTGGGCGGGGTGGGCCGTGAGTTGGTTGGGCTGTTGCTGGGGGCGCGGGCTGCCCTGGAGTCGCGCTACGGGTTTCGGCTAGAGTATCTGGCCCTGGCCGATAGCACGGGGGCGCTGGCGTCCGGTTCGCCATTGGCGGACGAACGAATCCTTGCCGCCATGCGTGCCAAAGCCGCCGGGGTTAGCCTTGCGGCGTCGCCCGCAGGGCGCGCGATCCAAAACTGGGATGAACTGGTGCCGGACGGGCCGTGTATTGTGGTGGACGTGACGGCGGCGAGCGGCCACGAGGTGTTGCTGGCGGATGTGGTTTCCGGCGGCGCACGGGTGGTGCTGGCGAATAAGAAGCCGCTTAGCGCCACCTGGTCGAGTTTTGTAGAACTGACCTTCAGCGGGGCGACGCGCTACGAGGCCACAGCGGGAGCCGGGCTGCCGGTGATCTCGACGCTCCAGGGTCTGCTGGATAGCGGCGACCAGATGGTAAAGATCGAGGCGGCGATGAGCGGGACACTGGGGTATCTGTGCGGTGAACTGGAGGCGGGCGTGCCGCTCTCGACGGCGGTGCGGGCGGCTCATCAGATGGGATACACCGAGCCTGATCCACGCGATGATCTGAGCGGAGCCGACGTGGCCCGCAAGGCGTTGATCGTGGCCCGTACATGCGGTCTGGAATGGGAACTGGCCAACATCCCGGCGGAGCCGTGGTTCCCGCCCGAGCTGGCCGGTGTGAGCCGCGATGCGTTTATGGCGCGTCTGGAAGAGCTGGATGCACCGTTTGCGGCGCGGGTGGCGGCGGCGAAGGCCCAGAACGGAGCCTTGCGCTATGTGGCGACGATCACGCCTGAGGGGGCGAGTGTGAGCCTGCGGGTGGTGCCGTCCGATCACCCCCTGGCCAGCCTGCGCGGGCCGGATAACCTGTTCAGCTTTACAACGACACGCTACGCCGAGCGCCCCTTGGTAGTACGTGGCCCCGGTGCCGGCCAAGCGGTGACGGCGGCGGGCGTGCTGGCCGATATTGTGGCGACGGCGCGGGAGATGTAGGGGCGAGGCGGAGGTTAGCGCCGTATAAACACGCCGCGCCGGACGGCGATCTCTAGCACCCAGAGGCTAAGGGCCACGCCGATCAGCCAGGGCCAGAGGTCGGTATTTGGTGCGGTGGGGGCGGCGGGTTGGGTGGGCGTTTCCACAGGCGCAGGTGTGCCTTGTCGGATGGTGCCGCCGGTCGCCTCGGCAATAGCCGTGAGCAGAACCTGTCCATCGCCGGTGCGGGGCAGGTACTCGGAGGACACCGGCTGGACATAGCCTACATCGCGCTGCTGACGCTGCCCGTTCTGCTGGAGTACCACCGAAACGACGTAGGCTCCCGATGTGGGCAGACTGAGATCCTGGGTGTAGCGACCGGGCGCGGTCTGCCGCACGGTGAAGCTGCGCGACGTACCATCGGGCAGGGTAATGCGGGCATTTACCGTGGCCAGGTTGAGCGGGTCGCCGCCGGGCAAGAGCGCGTCTACCGTCAGACGGGCTCCGCTGGGCTGCGGGTCAATACGCACCTGGATCGGGCCGCTGCCGGGATCGGGCAGGGTGTAGCGCACCATCTGCGCCACAAACCTGTCGTTATCCGCCCACGATGTCCACTGGCTGGTCCAGGGAGCGCCGACGCCAGGGAGCCACGCCACCGAGCGACCGAGGCCATACTGCCATGCGGCGAGGAGCGGATCGCCCTCGGGGGAGCGCAGCACCACATCGGCACTGTCGCGTCCGGTAACAGCCACGTAGCCATCGAGTGCGGGCAAGTCTGCCGGGGCGAAGTCGCGCATAATCGGGTGGGCCTCGGCCAGACTGGCCCGTAGCGGTTGCTCAACCACCGGGTCGGTGCGAGCGATCTCGCTTTCCAGCAGCGTGAGCCGGGGGATGTCTTCGGGTTTGCTGGCGTAGTAGTAGCGCCCGCCGCCCCACTGAGCGAGTTGGTCGAGCAGGACGGTGTCGGAGTCCTCACCGATAGCGATGGTGGAGAGGGTGATTTTGTGGGTGCGGGCGGTCTCGACGATCCGCTGGTAGGCGTCGAGGTTATTGGTGAAGGAGCGCCCGTCGGTGAGCAGCACCGCATGACGCATCTCGATAGGCTGCTTGGCGAGGGCGGGCAGACCCTCGGCGAGAACGTTTTCAATGTTGGTGCCGCCACCGCTGGGCAGACTCGCAATCTGCTCCTGGATCTGAGCCAGGCTCAGCCCGCTACCGATCTGCTGGAAGGGTACGGCCCACAAGGTATTGGTATCAAAGGCCAGGATACCGATGCGATCTTCGGCCTGGAGGCTGTCGGTGGCGAGTTGGGCGGCCTCCTTGGCCATCGCAAACTTACTCACGCCGAGGGCAGCGGTCATGCTGGCCGAACGATCCATAATCAGCAGCAGAGCGATGTTGCTGCGCTGCGGGCGCGGCGGCGGCTCCATCTTCACCGGCAGCACATCCTCCAGGGGGGTGCCCTTGTAGGCACCGAGGGTGAAGGAGTTCCGACCACCGAGCGCCACTAGGCCGCGCCCTTCGCTGCGCACAAACTCGCGCACGCTGGCCATCTGATCCAGAGAGAGCGAGGCGCTCGGCACATCAACCAGCACCATTCCGTCGTAGGGCGTCAGGTTGGAGATGAGCGAGGGCAGCCGCGATGCCTCGATCTGGCTGGTTTGCACACCTTGCCGCGCTAATGCCGCTGCCAGATCAACGCCCGTGCCAGGGCGTCCGGTCACCAGGAGGATATTCGGCGGCGCGATAACGATGGCCGTGGCCCCACCAACATTATTAGTGGCAAAGGTATCGCCCTGTGGAATGATCAACTCGGCGCGCAACTGGATTACACCAGGATCACCGGCGCGGTGGCGGAAGGTGAAGCTATTACCACCGGCACTGAGGGCAATCTGCTGGTCTCCCAGCAGCTTGTCACCGTCCCACAGACGCAGGCGGGCAGGCAGATCCCCTTTGCTGCCTGAGCCGGGGCGATAAGAAACGCTGATGCTGACCGGGAACTCCTCGCCGGTACGCAGGGTGCGCGGCGCGCTCACGGCAACAATGGCGGCATCGGGACGATCAACCGGGGCGACGCGAGTTACATCAACCACAATCCCCGCGCGGGAAAGGCGATGAGCTTCAGCCAGCGCATCACTGCTGGTCTGGAGTCCATCCGAGAGCAGCAGCACTCGTCCGCCCCCGGGCAACAGGTTACCGGCGGCCCGCAGTGCCCCAGCCACGTCACTTCCCGCCGGGTCGGCCTGCCGATCCGCCCCACCCGCCGGGTCGGCAGCGACCACATCAGCACCAAAGAGCAAGATTCTCGCTTGGCCGTCGGCTTGACCTACCACGCGATCCGCTTCGGCCCGTAGCGAGGCTCGCTCGGCGGGCGGTATGCTGTCCGACTGATCAACGAGTAGCACCAGCGGGCCAGTGGGAGGCGGCTCCGCCCCGAGGGAGGGATCGGCGAGGGCCAGCACCAGGGCTGCCACCGCGCCCATGCGCAATAACAGAGCGGGCAGTACCATGCGTATCCCGCGCCAACGCCAAAGAAAGGCAAAGGCAGGG
>CAIXLU010000194.1 GCA_903920315.1 uncultured Oscillochloris sp. | reverse complement strand
GGGGGAAATCGCCCACAATACCACAAAGGGCCAAGGCACCGCTAAATGCACTGTTGGGGTTGCTCTCGGCCAACTGCGTCGCAATCAGTCCGCCCATCGAGGCCCCGATGAGATAGACGCGGCTGGTCGCAAACTCAGGGTTGCCCGTCTTGACCTGAGTCAGGAGCTCCAGAATATCCTGCTTGGCATCCTGAACAACCAGCCCGTTTGCACGGTAGGTTGTGGTGGCATAGCTGAAGCCAAGGCCCGTGATCATTGTAGACAGGTCGGTGACGTTTTCGGGCGGCGCATCCTGGAAACTGAGGGGGTCAGCCGGGACTTTATAGCCGTGAACCCAGATCACCAGATCGCTTTGTGGGAGGGCAGGCAGACAGATCTTATAACGGGACTTTGAGAGTAGCGTTCCCTCCTCGCATGTGCCAGGTGCAACCGCCGCTACCGTCGTTGCTGCGTGAACCTCGCCCCAGGTACCGACACCGCTCAACACGATTACCGCCACCATGAACAGGGCCAGACTACGTGCATACATACGAACCTCCTTGGATTTTAGATTTTAGATTTTAGATAGCAGATTTAGCAGTCCTATTCCGGTTGTGAAGGAGGAGTCTAGGCTTTAGCCGACTGAAGCCCAGACTCCTCCTCACAGCACACGCACCACGTCCTGTTGCAGCAAATCTGCAATCTGCAATCTAAAATCTAAAATCTAAAATCTGCCTAACGCAGTGTGTAGATCGTTACGTCGCCGTCGCCAAAGCTGGTGGGTGTGCCGAGTTGCTCGAACTTGGCCAGGCTTTCGGGGGAATAGTCGCGACGCTCCAGGCTACCCACGTAGACGTAGCGCACGTCATACTTCGCCAGAAGGTCGCGGGCCTGGGCGACATCGGTGCTGCTGTAGATCTGATAAACATCGTTGCAGCGCGGCTGAAGCTGTTCCCTCGCAACCGGGTCGCCGCCACGCCACTGCTCTTCGTGACCTTTCCAGCCGAGGACGGTGGGTATGCCGCTGACCGCCGACACACCGGCGAATCCGTCGCCGTTGTACGATCCGCCGCATCGGGGTGCTATTCCCGTAGCTGCCTCCTGGGCGTTATCAATCTGAGCGGCCTCTAGAATCACGCTGCCGGGGGTGGCATGTGTGCGTAGCCAGGAGATTGCTGCCTTCCCGCCTTCGGTCTGTTCACGTGGTGTGGGTGCGTCTAGGCCAATTATAGTACCCCGCCCGAGGTCGCGCAATGTTAGGGCGGGGTAGATTCCGGCTCCGGCCAGCAGCAGGGCGAAGATCGCGGCGACACCGACGCCAATGGCCCGACGCAGTCCGTCTGTACGCGCCAGAATGTACCACAGGGCGAAGGGTGCCAGCGTGCCCCAGAGCAGCCAAACCTGATAGTAGAACTTGAAGATCGTATTCATGCGTGTGTTGAACACATCGCGGATGTAGATAAGATCGGTGCCGAAGAGGATCGCGCAGCCCAGGGCGACCACCAGCAAGGCCAAACTCTCAGTGGGCCGGTTGCACTGGCGCAGAGCCAGGTTAAAGGCGAAGAGACTCATGCCCGCTAGCGCCAGCAGCGGGAAACCCAGCAGCAG